>JBKBMM010000021.1:0-12149 GCA_046295835.1 Caldimicrobium sp. | reverse complement strand
CTAAATTATAAAAAACCTTTAAAAGAATTTGAGGTAATTGGTTTTACCTATGCCTATGAACTGTTAGTAACAAATATTTTACAAATTTTAGAACTTTCCAGAATACCTTTTAGAGCGATAGAGAGAAAAGAAGAGGATCCTATTCTTATTGCTGGTGGGCCCTGTGTTGGAAATCCTGAACCTATTGCCTCTATATTTGATGCCATTTTAATTGGAGATGGTGAAGAAGCACTTTTAGAAATATTAGGAACCATAGAAAATTGGAAAAAAGAAAGGCTCTCTAAAGAAAATCTATGGAAAGAACTTGAAAAAATTAAAGGGGTTTATATTCCTTTTTTGAAAAATTCACCTAAAAAAAGAATATACATAGGAGGTATACAAAAGGACACCTTCAATTTCAGCCTTCCTGTTATCCCTTTAGTGCACCATCGAGCTTCCATTGAAATCTCACGCGGATGCACAAGGGGTTGTCGATTTTGTGAAGCAGGAATCTATTACAGACCAGTTAGAGAAAAGTCTCCTCAGGAAATTCTGCAAGAAATAAAGAAAGTTTTTCAAGTAACAGGATACAGAGAAGCCTCTCTTATGTCACTTTCAACAGGAGATTATACCTCCATGGAGGAGTTGATTAGGCTTCTCGATGCTGAATTTTACAAAAAAAGGGGAAAGGAATTTGTTTTCTCATTACCTTCTCTTAGAGTAGGAAGCCTCACTCCAGGCCTACTTGAATTTTTAAAAAAGGGGCGTACCTCAACCCTTACCTTTGCTATTGAAGCAGCTTCAGAAAGGTTAAGAAGAGTTATAAACAAAAATATTAACATAGAAGACTTATATAGAGATCTAAACTTGGCCAAAAAATACCATTTTAATAGAGTTAAGCTTTATTTTATGCTTGGATTGCCATCAGAAAATGAAAAAGATTTAGAAGAAATAGTGTGGCTTTACAAAGATTTAAAGAAGTTTTTTAAAAATTTTGAACTTGTTTTTTCAGCCTCTATTTTTGTACCAAAACCTCATACACCCTTTCAGTGGGAAAGACAAATTTCTTTAGAAGAAGCTTATGAAAAAATAAACTTTCTTAAGAATGGATTAGGTAAATCTTTTAAATCCCATAATCCCAAGCAAAGCCTGTTGGAAGGTGTAATAAGTAGAGGAGGTAGGGAATTAAATCTTTTTATAGAAAAAGTTTTTAAAAGGGGTGCTCGTTTAGATTCATGGCAAGATTTTTTTGATTATTCTCTTTGGGAGGAGGTGGCAAGAGAATGTGAGCTATCTTGGGAAACTTATCTCCGAGAAAGAGCCTTAAAGGAGACTCTTCCCTGGGATCATATAAATTTAGGAGTAACTAAGGAGTTTTTGAAAATAGAAAGAGAGAGGGCTTATAAGGAACTTTATTCAGAAGACTGCAGATGGAATACCTGTTTAAAATGTGGAGTTTGCAGGGGAGTGATAAAAAATTATCTTTCCCATAGTTATTCAAATCAATCAGACAAGGCGGAATCCCCTCTCCCTTTAACCTTAAGCCTTAGCAGGAGTGACAGGGACTATTGGTATAAGATAACATTTAATAAACTATATCTATCTAAGTTTTTATCCAATCTTGAGTTTTTGGATTTATTAGAGAGGGTATTAAGAAGAAAGGGATTTCCCCTTTCTTATACCCAAGGTTTTAATCCTCACCTTAAGATAATTTGTGGGGAAGCAAGTCCTGTAGGTGTAGAGGTGATTAATGATATGCTTTATCTTGCCTTTAAAGAGGAGATTTCTTTGGAAGAATTAAAAAACCTTGAGATTTATCCAGGTTTACGGATAACAAAGGTTGAATTCATAGGGTATGAAAAACCTAATTTGTATAAAAGAAAAGTTTGTTATAAATTTATCTTTTATGGAAATGATTGGGAGAGGCAATTTGGTATAAATCAAGAGGAGATACGAAGACAAAGCAAGATTAGAATTTTAAAAGAGCCATGGGGTTATAAGTTTATTACAATGGAAGGGGACTTTTCCTTCTTAAAATTTTTGAGAGAGACCTTTGGAGTAGAAAATCCTTTAGAGATAGGGAAGGCGATTAAGATTTATTTAGAAGAAAGGGGAGACTTGAAAGAAGTTAAAGAGTAGTTAAATTTTATAAGGGTAAAGAGGGGATAAGAGGCAGTTGCGCAGGGCAAGAGGGCTCTGTGAGGAAAGTCCGGGCTCCACAGGGGAGGATGCTGGGTAACACCCAGAGGGAGTAATCCCTGGATAGGGCCACAGAAAATAAACCGCCAGCGGCTAACCCTAATGGGTTAGTGCGGGCAAGGGTGAAAAGGTGAGGTAAGAGCTCACCGCAGGCTCAGGTGACTGAGCCTGGCACGGTAACCCCCATCCGGAGAAAGGCTAAACAGAGCCAATGGGTGCCCCGCCCAATAGGCTCGGGTAAGCCGCTTGAGGTTGAGGGTAACCTCAACCCCAGAGAAATAACTGCCCCGAAGGAAAAAAACTTCCTTCGGAACAGAACCCGGCTTACTTATCCCCTCTTTACCCACTACTAAATTATGTTTAAAAAAGTAGAATTTGTAAAAAGCGTCTATCACCTCTCGGATCTCCCACCCCCTAAATACCCTGAAATCCCCATTTTAGGCCGCTCAAACGCCGGAAAATCCTCTTTCATTAACGCTTTACTTGAACAAAAAGGCATGGCCAAAGTCTCATCCACCCCTGGATTTACTAAAGCTTTAAATTTTTTCCTCATAGATAAAAAATTCTATCTTGTTGATCTCCCAGGATATGGATATGCTAAAGTTCCTAAGGAAGTCTACCTCTCGTGGAAAGAACTCGTAGAAGGATACTTCAAAAAAACTCTAAGAGATTTTTTGGTACTCATCCTTATTTTTGATATTAGACGTACTCCAGATGCCTTGGATGAAAGCCTAATAGAGTTTGTGAAAAGTTTAAGTATACCCTATTTGATTCTATTAAATAAAAAAGATACCTTAAAGTCTCATGAAATTCCAAAGCAAGTACAGCTTTATAAAAATAAATTTGGTCTCCTCAAGGAAAATTCTCCACTGCCCATATCCTGTAAATCCAAAGAGGGAATAAAGGAAGTTCGTCTTCAGCTTTTGAAAAAATTATCAAGTAAATAAAGTTCACATTATGAGGTGGGATTTTTCACACTCTGGACACTGTATCTTGGGCTTTTCATCTATGAAACCTTACTTGAATGAATTGGTATTCCGTTACTTTCATGTGGTGACACATAGGATTTTTGTTTTTCTTTGCAGAAATCTCCAGAGAGTACTCTGCCTAAGCTTGCTTTCCTAAATTTTAACGGTAATATAATGTTTAATTCTAATTAGGAGTTGCAGAATGCATAGAATAATATGGTTTGTTATTCTATTTATAAGCTTATTTCTTTTTGCATGTGCTCCTCAGGATAAACCCTTGTCTTTACCACCCCATACTGCTGAACAAATGAAAAATATACTGGTTGTTCCCTTTGATTATTATTGTCCCACTGATAAAGATAGTCTCTTTTATTGCCCAGTGTCAGGAGTAATTCCAGGTGAAATAGAGCCAAAGGCAAAAGAAGTAATGGATAAATTATTAATAAAAGAAATTTCTCAACTTGGTCTTAGATACCATTTTTTATTTCTATTTCAAAATGAGTATGAGTTGTTATTGGAGGAAGCCTTAGATAAGGCAAAAACTCATGCTGATATGGTAAGATTTTTTACAGAAAAAACTAATACTCACGCTTTACTTTATGGGAAAATTTTTCGTTTTAAAGAGAGACAAGGAAGCAGTTGGAGTATATCAGAACCTGCTTCTGTTTCCTTTGTTTTGACTTTATATGATGGACAAACTGGTAAAATTCTTTGGCAAAAAGTTTTTGACGAAACGCAAAAACCTATTAGTGAAAATTTGCTTAATTTGCCCTTATATGGCAAAATTAAATGGCTTTCTGCAGAAGAACTTGCAGAAAGAGGTTTAAAAAATATCTTAAAAAGTTTCCCTCAATAGAGAGATGCTTTTTATACCTGCTATTGATCTCAGAGCTGGCAAAGTAGTTCGCCTTTTTCAAGGTGATTATGAAAAGACAAAAATTTATGGAGAAAACCCTTTAGAATATGCCCTTTTTTTTGAAAGACAAGGAGCCGAAAGGCTCCACATTGTTGATTTAGATGGTGCAAAAGAAGGCTATCCAGTGCATAAAGAACTTATCAAAAAAATTTCTAAGACCTTGTCTATTCCCCTTCAAGTTGGTGGAGGGATAAGGACATTGGAAGTAATTGAAGAATATCTTAAAGAAGGAATTTCCCAAGTAATACTGGGTACAAAAGCCTTGACTTCAAAGGAATTTTTAAGAGAAGTTACTCAAAAGTTTCCTCAAAGAATAATAGTTAGTGTGGATATCAGAGGAGAAAAAGTAGCTCTTTCTGGTTGGTTAGAAACAAGTGAAATTAATTACCTTGAGTTTTTAAAAGAGCTTAATGATTATTCCCTTTTTGCAGTTATTCTTACTTTAATAGAAAGAGATGGCACAGGAAAGGGGATAGAAACAGAACGCCTAAGTAAAGCTCTTGGTGTTTCCAAGCATCCTCTCATTTTGGCAGGAGGTGTTTCCACCGTAGAAGACCTCAAAAAACTAAAAGCTTTTGAAAATAAAGGACTTTTTGGTGTAATTAGTGGGCGTGCCCTCTATGAAGGCACCTTAAATATTAATGAAGCACTTAGTATAGCTAAAGCACAGTCTATATAAATGTCTTTAGAAAAGCTCATTTTTTGTGTAGTAGATGTATATTATAAAGATAAAATTACCACTGCCTATGTCAAAGAAGTTAAAGGTAAAAAACTTCATTTGCTATTACCCTCAGGAAAAGAGGAGCTTTTAAGTCATCAAGCACTTTTATCCCTGGGAAAATCAAAAATTTCCTTGACCCATTCCGCTCAAATAGAGGAATTTCTCAAAGAAAAACAAGCCCTTAGGGAAAAAATAAAAGAAGAACTTGAGTTAAAGGAGCTTTGGGAAGTAATTGCAGAAGACTTAGATAAATCCACTTCTTGGGAGCTAATGCATCTTTTGCTTGGGAGAGTGCCTACTTGTGACGAAGTGGCAGGATTTATGAGAAAAGTGGTTGAAGATAGAATTTACTTTAGTGTTGAAGGCCCTGATTTAGTCAAGGTTCGCTCAAAAGAAGAGGTAAAAAATCTGCTTATCCAAAAAGAAAAGGAGCTGAAAAGATTACAATTGATAGCGGAAGGAGATACCTTTCTTCAAGCTGTGATCTCAAATAAATTAGAAACTTTTCCAGAAGAAAGAAAAACTTTTTGGATAGAACTTCTTAAACAATATGTCCTCTATGAGGAGTCCTTTGAACAGGGAAAGCTTCTTAAGGAAATTCTTCAAAAAAATGCCATAGATTCACCTACCAGATTAGTTGAATTACTTGCTAAGAAAAATATAATAAATGAGGATTGGTTTTATGAACTTGAAAAATTACATTTTCCCACTCAATTTTCTCAAAAGGCCTTAAAAGAGGCTGAGTTAATTCTTTCACAGAGCTATAATTTCTCAAAACATCTGGATTTAACGAACCTTTTTACCTTTACTATTGATGCTAAGGAAACAGAGGATTTTGATGACGCCTTAAGTATAGAGAAAGAGGGAAGTAAATTCATTCTTTATGTGCACATCACTGAAGTTGCAAGATATATTAATCCAAATATGGCTCTATGGGAAGAAGCATTAGAACGAGCTTCCACTCTTTACCTCCCTGAAACTATTTATCCTATGTTTCCCTTTTCACTCTCCCATGGAAAATTTAGTTTAAGAGAGGGTGAAATAAAGCCTGTAATGACCTTTAAATTTACCCTAAGTAAAGAGGGAGATGTGGAAAGTTGCGAAATTTTCTCCTCTCTTGTTAGGATTAAAAAAAGATTTACCTATGAGGAAGTAGATAAATACTTGGAAGCTGGAGAGCCCTTTTGGAGAGAATTTTATCAGATTTTTAAACCTTTTAAAGAGTATCGTTCAAAAAATGGTGCCTTTGCAGTAATACTTCCTGAAATTCAAATCAGAGTGCTTCCTAATGGAGAAATTCTATGTCAAAAAATAGAGATGACACCTGCAAGGGACTTAGTAGCTGAAGCCATGATTTTAGCCAATTTTTATGGTGCTAAATTTATGATAGAGAAGGATATTCCCACCATATTTAGATCACAGAAAATGCCTTTTCAAATAATAGAAATAAAGGAAAACTCCTTATACCATCAAATTTTACAATTAAAGTTTATGAGTAAGTCTGAATTATCCCTTGAACCTGCTTATCATTCAGGACTCGGTCTCCCCCATTATACTACCCTTACCTCTCCCATAAGACGGTTTTTAGATCTTCTCACTCAATGGCAACTTTTATGTTATTTAGAAGCTAACTCTTACCTTTCTAAAGAAGAGGTATTTAAGATCCTCTCTTACCTTCAGCAGAATTTACAAAGAGCTCAGTTTCTTCAGAATAGAAGAAAAAAATACTACCTTCTTAAATATCTAAAACTTTATAAATCAGAAGATATATTAAAAGGCATAATTCTTGACACTCAAGGTCGGAAATACAAAGTGTATCTTCCTGACTTCAATCTTACAGGAGAGGCCTTAGGATACAAAGGGACTTTTAATGCTGGTGACGAGGTTAGGGTGAAGCTTGAAAAAGTAAATCCCTATTACGAGACTCTTCGTTTGACCATTCTTTAAGAGATTCTTCATCTATTACATATGAATTTCCCTCTATTTTTTTTGCCTTGTACATAGCTGCATCAGCTCTGCTAATAAGATCACTAATGGTTTTGTCTAAATCTCCTCTGTCAATAAGCTGAGCCACACCAACAGATAAAGTAATAGGTTTATAGGGAAGTATTTCCCAGTTTTTAAAAATCCTTTCTACTACCTTAATAGCTTCCTTATAAGTGGTATAAGGAAGGATCACTACGAATTCATCACCACCATATCTGCATACTTTATCTACATTCATTCTTGTGCTATGACAAAGAACTTCACCAACACTAATTAGAGCTTGATCTCCTGCACTGTGGCCCAAATGGTCATTATACCATTTGAATTTATCTAAATCTATCATAAGAAGAGTAAGAGGATATTTTAACCTAAGTGCCCTATAAGTCTCCTCTCTCAGACTTATTTCAAAATAGCGGCGATTATAAACTCCAGTTAGGGCGTCTTCCACAATAAATCTTTCAATTTTTTTCATAAGATAATATTCTCTTAAAAGTTTCCAAAGTCTCGCCTTAAATTCTCCTACGGAGAAGGGCTTAAAGATAACTTCATCCACTCCTAACATAAAGAGATTTCCAATGTTAAAATTTTTATGGTAATCTACCATGGTGTAAATAAGAAGATCTTTGTTAAGTTTTTTGATTTCCTTTATAAGGTTTGACTCATCTTCAGATAGCTCTTCTATGGTAAGTATGGCTATTATAAAATTTTTTTCTAAAAGAGTGGGAAGCACTTCTTTTAAAGAGGCTACATATTGATAGTTTAGCTCAGAAGACTCTAAGATATCAATTAAAAGTTCGCTGATAAAGGGATCTTGCTCGTAGAGCAATACCCTGAGGTCCAAATTTAATTCTCCTTTAATTTTTTGAATTAAATCTTTGAGATCCATTACAGCTTTACCTCTAAATAATCTTTTAAAATTTTGCTATGGTCAAAGGCAAGGGAATCCCAGGGGATTTCATTTGTTTTGAAAACTCTTCCCTCTTTTGCGTCGTCTTTACCTTCTAACCTACCCCAACCTTCTGCTACAAATACAATAGAAAGGGTATGAAATCTTGGATCTCTATTGGGATCTGAATAGCAACCTAAGAGCCTTTTTATTTTGATATCTAAATTTGTCTCTTCTTTTGCCTCTCTAATTGCTGCTTCTTCTGCACTTTCCCCATATTCAATAAACCCCCCTGGCAAAGCCCATCCCAAGGGAGGATTTTTTCTCTCAATCAATACTATTCCATCATTGTATTCTATAATGATATCTACAGCTGGTAAAGGATTCCTAAAAGGTTTGAAGGTTTCATGGTGTTTTGTTCGCAATATTTCAAGCATTTCATTGTGGATAAGCCCATTTGAAGCAACTATAGTGTTCTTAAAAGGGTGATAAGGCATGCCTAAATAATCGGTAATTTCACCGCCTGCCTCTTTTACTAAAAGAGCTCCTGCTGCTGTATCCCAAGGTTTTAAAAAGGGTTCAAAAAAACCTTCATATCTTCCACAAGCTACATAAGCTAAATCTAAAGAGGCTGCGCCAAATCTACGCACCCCTCTACATCTTGTTAAAAATTCTTCAAAGGGTTGAACAAAGTGCTTTGGCTTTTCCATAATCTTAGAAACAGGAAAACCAGTAGCTATAAGAGAATTAATTAAAGGTGCTCTTTGAGATACCTTAATAAGTTTGTTATTTAAATAACTCCCTTTGCCTTTTTCTCCAAAAAATAATTCTTCTGTTATGGGGTTATATATAATACCTATTTGGGGTTCTAAATCCTCCATTAAGGCTAAAGAAATTGCAAACCATGGAAGCCCATGGGCAAAATTGGTAGTTCCATCTAAAGGGTCTAATAAAAAGTAGTACCCCTTATAAGCTTTGGGTAGCTCTTCAACACCCTCTTCTCCAATTAGGAGTATATCTGGATATTTTTGGCTTAATTCTTTTCTGAGAAACTTTTCTACCTCAAGGTCAGCAGTAGTCACTAAATCAATTACACCTTTGTGATTTATTTCAAAGGCCTTGCCATAGTAATGTTTTAAGAGTTCTCCAGCTTTTTTTATAAGATTAATGCACTCCTCAAGCATAAGGATACCTTAACACAACAATTTAAATGAAAAAAAACAAAAAAATTTGCCTTTTATAAAAACACAATTTTTTGAAATTGCAATTTTATTTATCTCCAATCTACCTGTATAGAATACTTGACAATTATCGGAAGATGTAATAAATTAAACCATACTTGAAGAGCTTTTAGAGGGCCGCTAGCTCAATTGGTAGAGCAATGGACTCTTAATCCATAGGTTGGAGGTTCGAGTCCTCCGCGGCCCATCTCTGATATTCCCTCTCAGATAATTAGTAAATCATAACATTTAGCAAAATCCCCTTGCTAGCATTTCTTTTCTCTTGTCAATTCAAATTTCTGCAATATACTATAACCATTATGAAAACACCCAATAAAAAAGGCTACTATGGTCCCTTTGGGGGGCGTTTTGTTCCGGAAACTTTAATTCCTTTAATCTTGGAGCTTGAAAAATTCTATAAAAAAATTCTCAAAGATGCATCCTTTTGGAGAGAATGGCAAACTTTACTTAAGGATTTTGGTGGAAGACCAACCCCACTTTACTACGCCCAAAGGCTCTCTCAGAGATTAGGTGGGCATATTAAGGTATATCTTAAGCGGGAAGATCTGCTTCATACAGGAGCCCACAAATTAAACAATACTTTAGGGCAGGTCCTTTTAGCCAAGAAGATGGGTAAAAGTCGTATTATTGCGGAGACAGGAGCAGGTCAGCATGGTGTTGCAACGGCAACTGCATGCGCTCTTTTAGGATTAAAGTGCACCATCTATATGGGAGCAAAGGATGTAGAGCGCCAAGCTCTAAATGTGTTTCGCATGAAACTTTTAGGTGCTGAGGTTATCCCCGTTAAATCTGGCACTCAAACCCTTAAAGACGCAATAAATGAAGCCTTAAGAGATTGGGTTACAAATGTGAAAGATACCTTTTATGTAATTGGCTCAGTTGTTGGGCCTCATCCCTATCCACGAATTGTGCGAGATTTCCAGAGTATCATTGGAAGAGAAACTAAGAAGCAAATTTTAAAAAGGGAAAAACGCCTACCAGATGTAATTTTGGCTTGTGTAGGTGGTGGTTCAAATGCTATGGGGATCTTTTATCCCTTTGCTAAAAATAAGGAAGTAAAGCTTATCGGGGTTGAGGCAGCTGGTAAGGGCCTTAACACTGATAAGCACTCAGCAACTCTTAGTGCTGGCTCTCCTGGGGTGTTACATGGGATGTTGACTTACCTTTTACAAGATAAAGTAGGTCAAATTAAAGGAGCTCATTCTATTGCCCCTGGACTCGACTATCCTGGTGTAGGGCCTGAACATGCATATTTTAAAGATTCAGGAAGAGCTCTTTATGTTTTTGTTGATGATAATGAGGCCTTAGAGGCCTTTCAAATACTCTCCGAAATAGAAGGTATAATTCCTGCCTTAGAATCTGCGCATGCCCTTGCCTATCTTTTAAAAAATGCAAAAGATCTGCCTGCAGGCTCTATTGTTGTAGTTAATTTATCCGGTCGTGGAGATAAAGATGTTGCTCAAGTTAAAGAATATTTAACTAAAGAAAAGGCAGATTAGTCATATGCAAGGTGTAAAACTAATAGAAAAAGCCTTTCTAAACTTTAAACAAAAAAATAAAACAGCTTTAATACCCTATATTACAGCCTTTGATCCTGATAAAGAGGCAACTTGGGATTTTCTTAATTATCTTGCGGAGGCTGAACCTGTTTGTATAGAGCTGGGTTTCCCCTTTTCAGACCCTGTGGCTGATGGCCCCACCATTCAAAAAGCTATAATTAGAGCCCTAAGAAATAAACCCACCTTTGAAGAATATTTAAATATAGTCTATCAATTTAAAACTAAACATCCTCAAATTCCTATTATATGCATGACCTATTATAACATTTTATATAGATACGGGTTAGAGAAATGTATAAAAGACTCAATAGAAGCCCAATTAGATGGCTTTATAATCCCAGATCTGCCCATGGAGGAGGCTTCCCCTTGGTTAAAGCTCACTAAAAATAAAGAAATAGCCACCATTTTTCTTGCAGCTCCTACCTCAGATGAGAAAAGAATTAGAAAATTAGCCAAGCTTACTAAAGGGTTCCTCTACTATGTTTCCCTTACAGGAATCACAGGCGTTAGAGAGACTCTTCCTGAAGATTTAAAAGAGCGTCTATTTTTTGTGAGAACCCTTATTAAAAAGCCTTTAGCAGTTGGCTTTGGTATTTCAAAGCCTGAGCATGTTTCAAGTTTAAGATCATATGCTGATGCTATAGTCGTAGGAAGTGCATTAGTAAAAATAATTGAGGAAAAAGGACTAAAAGCTGGAAAAGAATTATACAAATTTCTCAAAGATCTTAAACATGAAAGTTATTAAAGTCAAAACAAAGCCCTCCTATGAAATTGTAATTGGAGAAAACCTTTTATCCTTCATAGTAGAAGACTTACCAAAAGTATGTAATTTTGGTAAAGTTGCTATAGTATCAGATAGTAAAGTTGCCTCTCTATATGGAAAAAATTTATTAAATGTTTTATCTGCACAAGGAATAGTTGCAGAACTTTTTACTTTTCCAGAAGGAGAAGCCTCTAAAAATATAGAAACTGTAGTTTCTCTTGCTCGTGCACTTTTAAAAAGAGGATTTGATAGAAAAGACCTGATTGTGGCATTTGGTGGAGGTGTTGTAGGAGATGTGGCAGGCTTTCTTGCTAGCCTTTATTTGAGGGGAGTATCCTATATACAAGTTCCCACGACTCTTCTTGCTCAAGTAGATTCTTCTGTAGGCGGAAAAACAGGGGTAGATCTTCCAGAAGGGAAAAATTTATTAGGAACCTTTTATCAACCTCTTAAAGTATATATAGATACAAGTTTTCTTAAAACCCTGCCTCTTTTAGAAATTAAAAATGGGCTATCGGAGATAATAAAATACGGCTTTGCTTTAAAAAGAAATATTTACACATTTTTGGTTAAAAGAAAAAGAAGTCTCTACGAATTAAGAGCTAAAGATATGGAGTACTTAATATATCACAGCCTATTAGCAAAAGCGCAAGTGGTTTCAAAGGATGAAAAAGAGACAGGATTAAGAAGAGTACTTAATTTTGGACACACTATTGGCCATGCTATTGAGGCTTATAGTGAGTATAAAGTGCCCCATGGACTTGCAGTTTCAGTAGGTATGGCTGTTGAAGCAAAACTTTCTGAGATCCTGCAGGTAAATGAAGAACCTCTCTTTAATCCTCTAAAAGATCTTTTAGAAGACATAGAATTGCCCTGGAAAATTAGGGATTTAGGGATAGTTCCTAAGGAAAATGAGCTTTTGAACCTTTTA
>JBKBMM010000020.1:0-12511 GCA_046295835.1 Caldimicrobium sp. | reverse complement strand
TACCTTAACCCTCTTTTTAAGTTGTTTTAAGCGTTCCTTTTGCTTTACTCCAAAACGGTGTTCTTCATCTATCACAAGAAGGCCTAAATCTCTAAATTCAATATCTTTGGAAAGGAGACGATGGGTGCCAATAACTACATGGATTTTACCTTCTGCTAAGCCTTTAAGTACCTCTTTTTGTTCCTTTTCTGAACGAAGTCTTGAAAGCACTGCAACATTGATCCCAAAGGATTCAAGCCTTCTCTTAAAATTCCGAAAGTGCTGCTCTGCTAAAAGAGTTGTAGGGCAAAGTACTGCAACTTGTTTCCCAGCATAAGCGGTTACAAAAATTGCCCTGAGTGCTACCTCAGTCTTTCCAAAACCTACATCTCCTACTAAAAGTCTATCCATAGGCTTAGATGTGGTTAAATCTTCAAGAACCTCTTCAATAGCCTTAAGCTGATCTGGTGTTTCTTCATAAGGAAAAGTCTGAACAAATTGGGCATAAGCTAAACTATTAAAGGGAATAGAAATACCTTCCATAGCCTTTCTTTCCGCATAGAGTTTTAATATCTCCTCTACCACTTCAGATAAACGCTTTTCAACCTCCTTTCTCCTTTTTAAAAAGGTCTTTTTTCCAAGCTTATCAAGTTGAGGTATTTTCTCTTCTACTCCCACATAGGGATAAAGCTCAGAAAGTCTTGTAACAGGAAGATATAGTTTATCACCATCAAGATATTCAATCTCTAAAAACTCACCTTCAAAACCATCTACTTTTAACATCACCAACCCCTGAAACTTACCAATACCATGAATTTTATGCACCACAAAATCACCTGGCTTTAGATCTTCAAATCTTCTAAAATAATTTTTAATCCCCCTCTGAGGGTCTCTTCTTTGAGCCTTAAGACTCCTTTTCTTAA
This sequence comes from Caldimicrobium sp., assembly GCA_046295835.1. Taxonomy (GTDB): domain Bacteria; phylum Desulfobacterota; class Thermodesulfobacteria; order Thermodesulfobacteriales; family Thermodesulfobacteriaceae; genus Caldimicrobium. Next base: position 11,609 of record JBKBMM010000020.1, on the reverse strand, counting down.
AAAGTTCTATATCTGAAGTAAGAACTAAATTTTTATCTTCCCAAATAAAGCCCTCAAAAACTTCTCCAATACAAGTATTAAGCCTATTTAAATCTTCTACCCCTCTCTCCACTAATCCCTTGAGTATCACTTCCTTGTTTTTCTCTTCTTGAAGAAATAAAATTACCTCTTTTCCATCCTCTAAATGATATCTAAGATAATTAAAAGCCTCATCTAAAAGAGAAGGACTGGGATTTAAAGAAATTTTCCCAAGATTGAAGGTTAGATAATAGGAATGTTTTATTGGGAGCTCTAAAACCTCAAGTGTGGGATAAGATTCAAAAATCTTATTAACCTCTTCCAAGGTTAAATAAAGAAGCTCCTCCTTAAAAACAAGTTTTCCCTTTGCTCTTGCCTTCTCTGCCATTTTAAAAATTTTTTCCCAGTAATGCTCAATTTCCTGTAAAATTGAACCTTTCTCATAGAGAAGAAAAAGAATTTTTTTATTATCTAAATTCTCATAAAGGGGTTTTAAATTTTCATAAAATAAAGGTAATAAAAACTCGGAGTTTTCTATGATAATTTTATTTTCTATCATCTGGAGGAGCTCAGAAATTCTCTTTTCAGGGATTTGATTTTTCATACTTAGAATTTTTTCGTATATAATCTTTGTATCCTTGGGAAAGAAAAGTTCTTTAGTAGGTAAAACCACTAATTCTTCTAAGTAAGCGAAACTTTTTTGCGTAATTGGGTCAAAGGCTTTAAGATGTAAGATCTCTTCTCCAAAAAATTCAATTCTCACAGGATGTTCTTCTTGAGGTGTAAAGAGCTCTACTACTGCCCCTTTAATACTAAATTCGCCTTTATTTCTTACTGTACCTACTCTTTCATAACCAAATAAAATAAGCTCTTGCAAAAGGGCTTCCCTCTCAATCTTTTCTCCTGGAATTAGATAGAGATAACTATTTTTAAGAACCTCCCTGGGGATAGTTTTCCTTATAAAGCTTTTAGCCTCAAGACAAATACCTTTAAGCTTGGGAAGATCCCATAAAACCTTTAAACGTTCTTTTTCCTCATCAGAAAGGGTATAGGCTTCAGAAAAAGGTGGAAGCTCATAAGAAGGATAATAGGCTATTTTCTCCACACTAAAGGTGTTAAAAAGAGACAGAAAATCCTTAATTTTCCTATTATCTGAAAAGATAAAAAAAATAAAATAATCTTTAAGCTCTGGATAGAAATTTTTACCTAAATAGTATCCCAAAAAAGAGGCGTTAACACCTGATAAGGCTTTAAACATTGTAAAACCCTTTAATGTAAGGTTAGCTTTTCTAAGTTTAACAAATTTAAAAATTATATTTTAATTTTCAAGTTTTTAGATATAATTCATTTTATGCGAGTAGAGGAACTCACTTCAGAGGAGTTTCAAGCTCTTGTTTCAAAGGTAAAAGGAGTTATTATATCTATAGGCTCTATTGAAGCCCATGGCCCTCACCTTCCCTTAGGAACTGATTTATTTACAATCTACGAAATTTGTCAAAAACTAATAAAAGAAGTAGATTTCCTCTTAGCCCCCCCACTTTATTACGGTCTCTGTAGAAGTACTAAGGATATTCCAGGGACTCTTTCTATTAAAGGAGAAACTCTAAAGGCCTTAATTTTAGACCTTTTAGAGTCCTTTAAAAAACAAGGAATTAACACCTTTGCTATTCTATCAGGCCATGCAGGAGGTACTCACAACACCTTTCTCATAGATGCAGCAGAAGCTTTCCTTGAAAAATATCCAGACACAAAGATTTTGGTTGCAGATATTATATCCCTTCTTAAAGATATTTTAATAGAACTCAATATCCCACCCGAAGATTCACACGCCGGAGAATGGGAAACCTCACTTATGCTCTACCTAAAAGGTGATTTGGTTAAAAATTTAGAAAAAGCCTTTGAAGATTATCCTAAATTTCCTAAATTTCAGGTAGTTAGTAATAAAAAGCCCTTCTGGAGCTCTGGAATATGGGGAAATCCCAAAAAAGCCTCCTATGAGAAAGGAAAAATTCTCACAGAGAAACTTATTAGCAAATTAAAAACACTCCTAAACCAACTTTAACCCCTAAGGTGAGAAATCTAATTTGAAATGACTACTTGACAAAAAAAATTTTTAATTTAAAATTATTTTAAATAAATTTAAAACAGGAGGTGTGTTATGAAGAAATTAAAAGGGACGCAGACAGAGAAAAATTTACTGATTGCCTTTGCTGGGGAATCTCAAGCAAGAAATAGGTATACCTTTTTTAGTTCTACTGCCAAGAAAGAGGGCTTTGAGCAGATTTCCTTTATATTTGAAGAGACCGCTAATCAAGAAAAAGAGCATGCCAAGAGACTTTTTAAATTTTTAGAAGGAGGAGAGGTGGAGATAACGGCAACTTATCCTGCTGGAAAGATTGGGAATACCCTTGAAAATCTCTATCATGCAGCAAAGGGGGAAAATTATGAGTATTCAATTATGTATCCCAGCTTTGCTAAAATTGCTCGAGAAGAGGGATTTGAAGAGATAGCGAGGGTTTTTGAAGCTATTGCTATTGCTGAGCAATTTCATGAAAAAAGATACTTGGCTTTGGCTAAAAACTTGGAAGAGGGAACTGTATTTAAGAAAAAAGTAGAGGTAGTTTGGAGATGTAGAAATTGTGGTTATCTTCATAGGGGGCTTGAAGCACCTGAGACTTGTCCTTCCTGTGATCATCCAAGAGCCTATTTTGAATTAATCTGTGAAAACTGGTAGGTTAGCCTCTACAAATTAATCGTAGGGGCAATTCGTGAATTGCCCCTACAAAAACCCATTGGGTGGCTCGTAAACTGCCCCTACGAAAATCCATTAGGGCAGTTCGTGAACTGCCCCCAACATTTGATCCACGAAGTAATTAATTCAAAGCTTGTCAAAATTTAATATTATAGTAAATTCACTATTTATTGAATTTCTCTGAAGGGAGGGAGAGAAATGTTAGTAAAAAATTTTCTTTTTACTTCAGAATCAGTTACTGAAGGACATCCAGATAAAGTGGCTGATCAGATTAGTGATGCCATTTTAGATGCTATTTTAGAGAAAGATCCCTATGCGAGAGTGGCTTGTGAAACCTTAGTAAATACAGGAATGATTCTTATTGCAGGAGAGATTACCACGGAGGCTCGCATAGATTATCCCACTGTGGCAAGAGGTGTAGTGAAAGAGATCGGTTATAATCATTCTGATCTTGGGTTTGATTATCAAACCTGTGCAGTTTTGATTAGTATTGATAGACAGAGTCCTGATATTGCTATGGGTATTGATAGAGATGGGGAAATAGGAGCAGGTGACCAAGGGCTGATGTTTGGGTATGCCTGTGATGAAACCCCTGATTATATGCCTATGCCTATTTGGTATGCCCATAAATTAGCTATGCGACTTGCAGAAGTCAGAAAGAAGGGAATTTTACCCTTTTTAAGACCTGATGGAAAGACCCAAGTTACTGTAAAATATATAGATAGACGACCTGTAGAGGTACATACTATTGTCATTGCTGCTCAGCATGACCCCACAGTTACTCTCAAAGAATTAAGAGAAGCTATCTACGAAGAGGTAATTAAAAAGGTTATCTCACCTGACCATCTTAAAAGCGATACTAAAATTATTATCAATGGCACTGGAAGATTTGTAATAGGAGGTCCTTTGGCAGATTGTGGAATGACAGGAAGAAAAATCATAGTAGATACTTATGGTGGAAGAGGACACCATGGAGGCGGGGCTTTCTCTGGAAAGGATCCTACTAAAGTAGATAGAACTCCTTCCTATTATGCCAGATATGTGGCTAAGAATTTAGTGGCAGCTGGTGTTGCAAGAGAACTTGAAGTGCAGGTAGCTTATGCCATAGGAGTACCAGAACCCTTAGCTATAAATGTAAATACCTATGGAACAGAAACCATCCCTGTAGAGAAAATTATTGAAATTATTAATAAACTCTTTTGCTTTAGACCTAAACATATGATAGAATATCTCAATTTAAGAAGGCCTATTTTTAGAAAAACTGCCTGCTATGGACACTTTGGGAGAGAGGAGCCTGAATTTACTTGGGAAAAGTTAGATATGGTAGAAAAAATTAAAGAATTAGCAGGGTTTGATAAATAGGGGGGCTGTAATGGAATATCATATTAAAGATCTTTCCTTAGCTGAAGAGGGCTTGCGATTAATTGAATGGGCTGAAATGGAGATGCCTGTTTTAAGACAGATAAGAGAGAGATTTTCTAAGGAGAAACCTTTAAAAAATGTAAAGATTGCCGCATGTTTACATATTACTACTGAAACAGCTAATCTTGCCCGCACACTAAAAGAGGGAGGGGCTGAGGTTTACCTATGTGCCTCAAATCCCCTCTCAACAAAGGATGAAGTTGCCGCAGGCTTAGTCAAATATTTTGATATTCCTGTGTTTGCTATAAGAGGAGAGGACAGGGAAACTTATTATGCTCATATCAAAGCTGTTCTTGATAAAAATCCCCAGATTACTATTGACGACGGAGCCGATTTGGTTAGCACCCTCCACAAGGAAAGACCTCATGCTGCTGAAAAGATTATAGGTGGTACAGAAGAGACTACCACAGGAGTAATTAGACTTAGGGCAATGGCTGAGGAAGGCCTACTTAAATATCCTATTATTGCTGTAAACGACGCCTTAACTAAACACCTCTTTGATAATAGATATGGCACTGGGCAGTCAACTATTGATGGAATCTTAAGGGCAACTAATAGATTATTGGCAGGGTCAGTTTTCGTGGTCTCTGGATTTGGCTGGTGTGGCAAGGGATTGGCTATGCGTGCAAGAGGAATGGGAGCACGAGTAGTTATTACTGAAGTTGATCCTCTTAAAGCCTTAGAGGCCGTCATGGAAGGATATTTAGTTATGCCCATGGATAAGGCTTGTGAGATAGGAGATTTCTTTGTAACAGTAACAGGTTGTAAAGGAGTAATTAGAAAAGAACACTTCTTAAAGATGAAAGATGGAGCAATTGTAGCTAATTCTGGACACTTTGATGTAGAAATAGATCTAAAGGGATTAGCAGAAATTACCCAAAAGGTAAGAACTATAAGAAGGGAAGTTGAAGAATATACCTTGATAAATGGCAAAAGAATTTATGTCCTTTCTCAGGGGCGCTTAGTAAACTTAGCTTCAGCTGAAGGGCACCCCTCTGCAGTTATGGATATGAGTTTTGCTAATCAAGCCCTCTGTGTAGAGTACTTAGTAAAACATGCAGGCACTTTAGAAAATAAAGTCTATTCTGTTCCTCCAGAGATAGATAAAACTATAGCCAAACTTAAACTTGCCAGCATGGGAATAGAAATAGATACTCTCACCCCAGAGCAGCAACGATATCTTTCAAGCTGGGAGGAAGGTACATAAGTAACTCCTCCTCTATGGAAATTTTACTCCTGGGATATATTTCTGCAGGCTTTCCTTCTCATACTGAAGAGACTCTCTTAGAAAGCATTAGTTTAGAGGAGTGGCTTATCAGAAATCCTTCTTCAACCTTTTTAATAAAGGTAGTAGGAGAGTCTATGCTTGAAGCAGGAATTTTACCAGGAGATTTTGTGTTAATTGACAGATCTCTTACCCCTAAAAATAATGATATCGTAGTAGTAAGAATAGAAGATGAGTGGACCATGAAATACTTTTTTAAAGAAGGAAATAAAATCTTCCTTAAATCTGCTCATCCTCAATACCCTACTTTTAATTTCTCTTCAGAGAAGGATATAGAGATTTTTGGTGTTGTAGTTGCAGTTATCAGAAAATATCGCTAAAATTAATAGTATATGAGAGAATCTTTTAGAGGACCCCTTAATATCTATAGTTTTCCTCAAGCTATTCTTCATCTTGATGCCAATGCCTTCTTTGCTTCGGTAGAACAAGCTACAAATCCAAACCTTAAGGGAAAAGCTGTAGTGGTGGGAAAAGAAAGAGGAATAGTTACAGCAGTAAGTTATGAGGGTAAAGCCTTAGGCATAAAAAGAGGAATGACTATTAAAGAAGTAGAAAAAAAATATCCTCAGGTGATAATTTTAGAATCTGATTATGAGAAATATTCTATATTTTCATTAAAACTCTTTGAAATATTGAGAAGATTTAGTCCCATCGTAGAAGAATATTCTATAGATGAAGCCTTTGCAGATTTAAAGGGCTTAAGGGGATATTTTCATGCAAGTTATGAAGAGATAGGGCAACAGATAAAGAACACTATAAAAAGGGAATTGGGAATAACTGTCTCTATTGGTATAAGTCTAACCAAGGTTTTAGCTAAACTTGCCTCTAATTATAAAAAGCCAGATGGATTAACTCTTATTTCTGGAAGAGAAATCCATAATTATTTAAAAGACATTCCTGTATCTGAGGTATGGGGAATAGGACCTCAAAGGGCAGCACTTTGTGAAAAACTGGGAATATACTCTGCCTTAGATTTGGCTTCAGCTAAAGAGGAATTCATAAAAAAACATTTCCCTAAACCCGTTTATGAAATTTGGCTTGAACTAAGAGGAGTTCAAGTTTATCCTGTTATAAATACCCATAAAGAGAGTTTTAAAAGTATAAGTAAAGCCCTTTCTTTTTCTCCTACTAAAGATAAAAATTTTCTTTTAGCACAAAGTGCTATGAATCTTGAACTTGCTTGTTTTAAAGCCAGGACATATAAACTTTTAGCTCAAAGCTTAGTTTTTTTCATAAAAGATAGTGAATTTGGGGTATATAGCGAAGAAATAAATCTACCCTATCCTTCTGCCTATCCTAAAGATCTTTTACCCCTTATAAAAGAGGCTTTAGAAAAATTATATTCTCCTGAAAAATTTTATAGACAAGTGGGTATAATTTTAAAAAATTTAATCTCCCAGAGAGTATATCAATTAAACCTCTTTAGTAGAAATTTATCTTCTTCTTTTGAAAGAATAGAAAAACTTTATAAGGCAGTAGATAAGATTAATTTAAAGTATGGAAGGACTACCATTATTCATGGGACATCCTTACCTATTACCAAGGAGAAGCCTTTAAAAAGAGGTAGTTCCTTAAAGATACCACTTCTTGAGATAAAACTTCTTTAAAATCTTTCTCAGTTATTCAAATGGGAGTTCCAAGGAAACTTATAGGAGAAGAAATCCTTTGGAAGTGGAGAAAAAACAGACCAGAAAAAGCTTTTCCAATAGTGGCAATACTTGATAATTTAAGAAGCGCTTATAATGTAGGATCTGTTTTTAGAACCGCCTGTTGTGCTTATATAGAAAAAATTGTTCTCACAGGTATTACAGCCAGACCCCCTCATCCAGGTATAGAAAAAACAGCCCTGGGTACTACTGAGCTTATACCCTGGGAATATGAAGAATCAACCCTTTCTGTAGTTGAAAAATATAAAAGTAGAGGTTATAAAATAGCTGCTCTTGAATTAACAGAAAAAAGTATCCCCTTGCAAAGTCTCCAAAAAAGTGACTTTCCATTAGCTTTAATCATAGGAAATGAAGTAGAAGGAGTCTCAGAGGCTGTTTTAGAAGCTTCGGATGTAATTATTGAAATACCCCTTTTTGGAGAGAAGGAATCTCTTAATGTAGCCGTAGCCTTTGGAATAGCTATATTTCTCTTATTGGAAAAGATAAAAAAGACATAACAAATGAAAATTTTAAATAATATCTCTATCTTTCCACAGAAGTTCTAATTCCTCTTCTTCCTTTTCTTTTTTTAAAAGATATAATTCCCAATCAACTCTCTTTTCATAAAGAGCTACTTCATTGCGAATTAAATTTTCTTTGAAATCCTCTCTGGATAGATAGGGAAGGACTGCATAAAGAAAGTTCTTTTTAATACTTTGATAAACTTCATTGACCTCCTCTTCTGGTATAAAAGTTCTCTCTTTTCTGTACCTATAATATAGTTTTCCATCAGTATGTTTTAAAAAGTGTTCATAATAAAATTCTTGAGAAAAATCTTCTTTATTTGGCTCTACAGCTATTTGAGCAAGGAATCCAACTAACCACCTATCTCCAGCAATTTTTCGTGAATAATTCCAAATTTCTAAAACCAAATTGTTCTCTAAGGTAATTTTTTCTATCATTTTACCCTCCCAGAGGGGTTTATAATTTTTAGTCGGTGGCAACCACTTATAAGACATGCTAAGATTTAATGGGGCAATTCGTGAATTGCCCCTACGATATTAAATTATAACCTATATTTCACAAATACTAAAGAGGGAATTTTGGTTAAGTCTTATGTTAAGGTAAAATCATAGTAAAAAAGAGATTTTGAGCTACTGAAGGTTTTGACATTTTAAAAGAGTAATTTTACTATGGGACTTTATGGAAATTTCCCAACTTGACAAAGCTAAAAATTGCTATATTTTTAGGAAAAATTCAAAGGAGGGAGGCAAGTGTTTGCAGTAATAAAGAGTGGTGGCAAACAATATGTAGTAAAACCAGGAGATAGAATAAAGGTTGAAAAAATTGAAGGACAAATTGGAGATTCAATTGAAGTAAAGGAAGTTTTACTTCTAAAAAAGGGAGATGAAATAAAAATTGGTACCCCCATTCTTGATTCAGTTAGTGTAATGGCTGAGATAGTTGAGCAAGGTAGAAGCCCTAAGATAATAGTTTTCAAAAAGAAACCCAAAAAAGGCTATAAAAGAAAAAAGGGGCATAGACAATATTACACTATGCTTGAAATTAAAGAAATAAAGGCTTAAGGGGGGATTTAGAAATGGCTCATAAAAAAGCTGGTGGGTCTTCAAGAAATGGAAGGGATTCTGAGTCAAAACGCTTAGGTGTAAAAAGATTTGGAGGTCAATTTGTAAAGGCTGGTGAAATCATTGTGAGGCAAAGAGGTACTAAATTTCATCCAGGGTTTAATGTAGGGCTGGGGAAAGACTACACTATTTTTGCAAAAATTGACGGTATGGTTAAGTTTGAAACTAAAAAGGGAAGAAAAGTAGTTAGTGTATATCCAGTTGCTTAAAAAGTCAAAAAAGCACGCCTAAGGGAAAGGGTGCCCATAAAAGGGTGAGGTTTAGTCCACCTTAGGCGGATGAATAAAACCCATAAAGGAGGAAAGGTTCTATGAGTCACATCACTATGAAACAGCTTTTGGAAGCTGGTGTCCATTTTGGTCATCAGACCCGCAGATGGAATCCCAAAATGAAACCCTTTATTTTTGGGGAAAGAAATGGGATTCACATTATTGATTTGCAACAAACCCTCAAGTATTTTGAAATAGCTTATGAATTTATAGTAAAGGTTACCTCAGAGGGAGGAAAGGTTCTCTTTGTTGGCACAAAAAAACAGGCTCAAGATGCTATAAAGGAAGAAGCTGAAAGATGTGGAATGCCCTATGTAAATTTTCGCTGGTTGGGTGGAACTCTTACAAATTTTCGCACCATCAGGCAAAGTGTAGAAAAACTTAAAAGAATTGAATCCTGGTTTGCAGACGGAACTATAGATAGATTCTTAAAAAAAGAACGCCTAAAATTAGAAAGATTAAAAAACAAATTGGAGAGAAATTTATCAGGTATTAAGGATATGGAAAGTTTACCCCAGGCTCTTTATGTGGTTGACCCTGTGCATGAAGATATTGCAGTAAAAGAGGCCAGAAAATTGGGAATACCCGTAGTAGCTATTGTAGATACAAACTGTGATCCTGACCTTATAGACTATATTATTCCTGGAAATGATGATGCTATAAGAGCGGTAAAACTAATCACTTCAAAGATTGCTGATGCTTGTATAGAAGGCTTAGAAATATATAAAGAAAAAATGGTAGCCTTAACAGATAAAGAGGCTCAGTTTGAAGAAGAAATGCTCAAGACAGAAGAAGAGAAGGCAGAGGAAATTTTAGAAGAAATTTTGGCTGATGAAGAAAAAGAGATACAATTTGAAGAAGCAGCTGAACGCTTAATTGAACAATAGAAATATTTTAAAGGAGGCAAGAATGAGTCAGATTTCTTTAGATCTAATTAAACAATTAAGGGAGAGAACAGCTGCAGGCTTTAGTGATTGTAAAAAAGCCTTAGAAGAGGCAGGAGGGGATATCGAAAAGGCTATTGATATTTTAAGAAAAAAGGGCTTAGCTATAGCAGCAAAAAGAGCCGCCAAAGAGACAAAAGAGGGGATAGTGGAAGCATATATTCATGCCAATAAAAAAATTGGAGTTTTGGTAGAAATTAATTGTGAAACAGATTTTGTAGCAAGAACGCCTGATTTTCAAGAATTTGCGCATAATATTGCTATGCAAATTGCTGCTACTTCTCCCATTTGTGTTACCCGAGAAGAAATGCCTCAAGAAATTTTGGAAAGAGAAAAAAAGATTTATGAAGAACAATTAAGAGAACAAGGTAAACCTGAAAATGTAATACCTAAGATTTTAGAAGGCAAACTTGAAAAATTTTATAAAGAGAGTGTTTTATTAGAACAACCCTTTATAAAAAATCCAGAAATAACCATTCAGGACCTTTTGAATGAAATTATAGCCAAAACTGGAGAAAAAATTGTAATAAGAAGATTTGCAAGATTTCAGATAGGTGAATAAATTTGAGTGAAAGTGAATTAAAATATAAACGAGTGCTGTTAAAGCTTTCTGGTGAGGCCTTTTTAGGTAGCAAATCTTTTGGCATTGATCAGGATTTTCTTAAAAGAATAGGAGATGAGCTTAAGGAAGCTCATGAGCTTGGAGTGGAATTAGCTATTGTAATCGGTGGAGGAAATATTTTTAGAGGAGTAGCTGGAGAAAAGGAAGGCCTTAACAGAGCCAGAGCTGATTATATGGGGATGTTGGCAACTCTTATTAATGCTTTAGCTTTACATGATGTTTTAGAAAGAAAGGGGGTTCCGGTAAGGACGATGTCAGCATTGGAGGTTATAGAGGTTGCAGAACCCTATGTTAGAGAAAAGGCATTAAAACACTTAGAAAAAGGTAGAATATTAATACTTGCTTGTGGAACAGGCAATCCCTTTTTTACCACTGATACAGCTGCGACCCTTAGAGCCTTAGAGCTTGAGGCTGAAATTCTTATGAAGGCTACCAAAGTAGATGGAGTTTATGATAGAGATCCTAAATTAGATCCAAGGGCTCAAAGGTTCGACGAAATTACCTTTGATGAGGTTCTTAAGCGGAATATCAAAGTTATGGATGCCACTGCCTTTTCCCTTGCAAGAGACCATTATCTTCCCATTTTGGTATTTAATCTTTTTCAAAGAGGCAATATTAAAAGGGCTCTCTTTGGAGAAAAAATCGGTACTTTAGTAAGAAATTAAAGGAGGGATCCCTTTATGAAGGAGGCTTTAGAGGAAGTAAAAAAGAAAATGCAAAAGACTTTACAAACTTTAAAAGAGGAACTTTCTCACATAAGAACCTCAAGAGCCTCAGTAAGCCTCCTTGAAGGTATAAAAATAGATTGTTATGGTCAAAAAATGTCTATCCCTCAAATAGCTTCTATAAATATAATTGAGGGAAAAATTCTTGTAATCCAACCCTGGGATCCCAATTTAATAAAAGAGATTGAAAAGGCTATTCAAAAGTCAGATCTTGGAGTCAATCCCACAAGTGATGGCAAAACCATTAAACTCGTCTTTCCACCACTTACAGAAGAAAGAA
>JBKBMM010000019.1:0-12589 GCA_046295835.1 Caldimicrobium sp. | reverse complement strand
AGGGAGTATATGAGGGCTTATCATATGAAACTTTTAGATGAGTGGAGAAAACAAAAGGTTAGGGAAGGAAAGGTAAACTATATAAACAAAGAGGGTAAAATTTTTAAAATGAGTCTTCAGAGAACTTGTATGAAATGTCACAATAGTCAAGAAAAATTTTGTGATAGGTGTCATAACAATTTAGTAGTTAAACCAGATTGTTGGAAATGTCATATAGCTCCTGAGGAGGTAAAAAAATGGCAATAAAAAGGAGGACTTTTTTAAAATTTTTAGGTATAGGTTCTATTAGTACCATTGGAGTTGCTGGTTTTGGAAATTTATTTTCAAAGTCTGAGGTAAAAGCAGTTGAGCATTCAGCTCCTGAAGGTGCCTTAAAGGGGCAGAGATGGGGAATGGTTATTGATGTGAGAAAATGTATTGAGGCAGGAGAAAATTGTATATCAAATTGTGCTGCAATACAAGCCTGTCACTTGACGCACAATGTACCCAATATTCCCGATAAGAAAAAGGAAATAAAGTGGATATGGGCTGATAAATTTGAGCATGCCTTTCCTGAGTTAAGAGATGAAAGAATGATGGAGCATTTGAGTAAATTTCCCTTTTTATTATTATGTAATCATTGTGATGATCCACCTTGTGTAAGGGTATGTCCTACCAAGGCAACATTTAAGAGATCAGATGGGATTATTATGATGGATTTTCACAGGTGCATTGGATGTCGTTTTTGTATGGCAGGATGTCCCTATGGATCAAGATCCTTTAACTGGATTGATCCTCGTCCATATATAACCAAGGTAAACCCTGAATTTCCTACAAGAACACCAGGTGTAGTAGAGAAATGTCTCTTTTGTTACCAAAGATTAGATGAGGGGAAACTTCCCGCTTGTGTAGAGGCCTGTCCATCAAAGGCTTTAGTATTTGGTGATTTAAATGACCCAAATTCTGAAATTAGACAAATACTTAAAGAAAGGTTTGCTATTAGGAGAAAGCCTGAATTAGGTACTAATCCTTCGGTATACTATGTATTATAAAACATATGAGAATAAGGTTTAGGAGGTTATTATGATAGAGTATGCCTTAAAAGGATCAAAGAAATATTGGTTATGGGTGGTTTTTTTAGCAATTCTTAGCTCAATAGGTTTTTATTATTATCTTTGTCAGCAGCTTAAAATTGGTTTAGGTATTACGGGTATGAGTAGGGATGTTTCCTGGGCCTTTTACATTGCTAATTTTACCTTTTTAGTTGGTGTGGCAGCATCTGCGGTAACTATCGTTTTGCCTTATTACTGGCATAATCACAAGGTGTATGGAAAAATGACCCTTTTAGGTGAATTTTTAGCTGTTTCTGCCATAACAATGTGTTTACTTTTTATTATTTTTGATATGGGGCAACCAATGAGAGTTTTTAATGTTTTGAGATATCCTACTCCTAATTCTATCCTATTTTATGATGTAATTGTCTTAAATGGGTATCTTATACTAAATTTAATTTGTGCTTGGACAGTTCTGCATTCTTACTATAAAGGGACTTCATATCCAACATGGTTAAAGCCTGTCATTTATTTAGCGATTATTTGGGCACCATTAATTCATATAGTTACTGCTTTTATTTATCAGGGATTGCCTGGAAGACATTATTGGTTAACAGCCATTATGGCACCTAAATTTTTAGTTTCAGCGTTTTCATCAGGTCCTGCTTTGCTTGTTATCTTAGCAAGTTTGCTTAAAAAGGTAGCTAATTTTGATATAGGAGAGAAAGCCTTTGAGACATTAGGAAAAACAGTTACTTATTTTTATTTAGCTTTTGTAGCCTTTTTCCTCTTTGAAGTTTTTACTTCCTTTTATAGTAATATACCAGGCCACAAGGCCTCTTTTTTATATCTATTTGTAGGATATGAGGGGCATGCAGAGTGGGTGCCCTTTATGTGGACTGCAGTGATCTTAGCTGCTATTGCATTAATACTTCTAATAAATCCATATACAAGAAAAAAAGAAACTACCTTAGTGCTTGCTTGTTTGGCTGTATTTTTTAGTGCTTATATAGAGAAAGGTATAGGATTAATTACAGGCGGTTTTACACCAAATCCTTTCGAAACTATTACTCCTTATAGACCAACCTTTCCTGAGGCCATGATTACCCTTGGAGTATGGGCAACAGGTTTTTTGGTATTAACAGTGCTTTACAAAATGGTTATAGAAGTTGATAGAAGAAGAAATTTAATTGTGCAGTTTAAAAAAGGCTAATCCAGAGCCAAGGGCGGAAATCCGCCCTCGCCTTTTTTAAACTAATTTGAATTTTAATACATTCTCTTGAAAATTTAATTTGCTAAATTTATCTTGTATCCATAATCCTAATACTAATTGACAATTATGGCACTATTTTCAGTACCCCGAGTTGTCATTTCATCTCATAGAGGTGGAGCTGGCAAGACCATTTTCACCTTACTACTAATCTCCATATTGAAAGAAAGAGGTTTTCAAGTTGCCCCCTTTAAAAAGGGCCCGGATTATATTGATGCAGGTTGGTTAGGAAGAGCAGCTCAAAAGCCTTGTCGGAATTTAGATCTTTTTCTCTTTGATGCAGAATATAATCTATATAGTTTCTATAAGGGTTGCCAAAATTGTGATGTTGCAATAATTGAAGGCAATAGAGGACTCTTTGATGGTGTAGATATAGAGGGAAGTTGTAGCACAGAAAGTTTGGCCAAGCTCCTAAAAGCTCCAGTTATTTTAGTTCTTGACTGTACAAAAGCTACTCGGAGTATGGCAGCGCTTTTAAAAGGGTTTATAGAGTTTGATCCTGAAGTGCAAATTAAAGGGGTTATTTTGAATAATGTAGCCAATCCAAGACATGAATCTATAATTAGAGGGTCCATTGAGAAGTATACTGAAGTTTCTGTCTTGGGAGTCATTCCTCGTTTAAAAGAGGTTGTTAAGGAAAGGCATCTTGGTTTAATTACCTATTTTGAGAAAGATCTTAATTTTTTGGATAGTTTAAAGGATAAAGTTGTTAATAATGTAGACATAGATAAAATTATTGAAATAGCAAAGTCATCCCCAGAGCTTCACATCTCAGAAAATATGGAAGTCATAAAAAAAGAATTTAAGCTTAAAATAGGTGTGTTTTTGGATCCTGCTTTTCAATTTTATTATCCAGAAAATTTAGAATCTTTACTCAATCATGGGGCAGAACCTATTTTTATTAATTCCTTGGAAGAAAGCAAGATCCCATCGGATCTTGCTGGGTTGTATCTCGGAGGTGGGTTCCCTGAAATTTATGCTGAAAAATTGGCGGAGAATGAAGAATTGAGAAGGGAAATCAAGTATTTAGTAGAAGCTGGTATGCCAATTTATGCAGAATGTGGAGGGTTAATGTTTCTTGGAGAAGAAATCGAGTGGCAAGAGAAAAAATTCCCAATGGCTGGTGTTTTACCTCTTAAGTTTAAAATATCAAAAAAACCTTATGGGCATGGATATGTAATTGCAAAAGTAATTAATTACAATCCCTACTTCAAAGTGGGAGATACAATTAAAGGCCATGAATTTCATTATTCCTACCCCTATCAAATGGAGATAAAAAAGGATATGCATTTGGTTTTTCAATTGGAAAAAGGAGTAGGCCTTGATGGAAGGTTTGATGGGCTCTCTTATAAGAATTTATTAGCCTGCTATACACATATTCATGTTTTTAGTGTAAAATATTGGGCTGAAAATTTTTTAAAATTGGCAGAAGAGTTTTTAAATAGCTAAAAATCACTTTAAAGGAGGTGTAAAATGTTTGAAATTACAGTGAATTATGAGACCTGTGAAGCTTGTGGTTCTTGTATTGATTCTTGTCCAGCTCAGGTTTATGACAAGGGTGATGATGGGAAACCTATTGTAGCAAGAGCTGAGGATTGTTTAGGCTGTATGACTTGTGTTGAAGTTTGTCCCACTGGTTCAATTACTGTTAAAGAAATTTAAGTCAAAGGGGAGGGGGCTAACTTGCCCCCCTATTTAAATGTATTTAAGCAGAAAAATAACCTTAAATGGTTATTCTTATAGATTATGCGAATCCTATTATGATTCACCTTTTTTCAAGTCAAAAATCCTTTTTGAATTAGGAACAAATCCAGAAGAGTTTATTACCTATTATAGTGATGTATCTTTTTCCATTGAATTAGAAGAAGAACTTTTAAAGGTTGGTAAAAAGACAGATCAATTTGAATTAGAAAAGGTTTTTTTGCCTTTTTTAAAACCTGAGGCAAGAAGGTGGGTGATATTTTCCCTTAACAGAAAAGGTACTACCAAAAGTTGTGCAAAGACCTTTAAGTTAGAGGAAATACATTGGTTTGATAGAGTAAGACTTATAGCCTTAAAACTTGATCATCGAGATCCCCATAGAGTTGTAAATCACCCCTTTCCCTTTTATAAGAATCTTCTTGAGAAGTCACGAGATGAAATAGAAAATTATCTTTGGGATATGGAAGATAAACTTAATTTTAGAGAGCGTTCAACTTATCTCTTAAGTATATTTTCCCTTCATAGAGTCTCATCTTTAGAAGAGCGAGATAAACTTTTTTTGGAAAATTTGTGTAAAATTGCTCAAGATCCTAAATACTATATGTACCTTTCGGAAAAAGAGGTTTTATCTAATTATCTATCAAGATATGTTTGGATTTATTTTGATTTTTTACCTGTAAGAAGGATCCCAAAATTTTTTCTAGATTTAGAAAAAGATAATCTTATGGAATTGTCAAAAATTCTTAATATTTCTGTAGAAGTACTTTTGCATAGCACAAAAAGAGAAGTGTTAAAACTCTTTCGTAAGAAACTCTTAGAAGTTCATCCCGATAAAGGGGGCTCTCATGAGGAATTTATTAGGATTAGACAACTAATGGAAATGTATCTAAAGAGATTCTAATTTTTCTTATAGCCTTTTAATTTAGCTGTTAGACTTCCAAAAATGGGTAGTGTACCTTTTATTTCTACTGGGAACCTATCTTCTTTACGGAGAAGGAAAAGGACCTCTTTGGATCTTTTTAAAAGTTCACTTACTTCAGGAAGTCGTGCTTGAATTAAAAGACAGTTTATTGTGGCATTGTTATGACTGCAGGAGACCACTTTTTGATAATTGAGTTCAGCAAAATGTCTTTCTCCTTTTATAAAAAGTGGAAGTTTAAAATTAGATTTTTCATCATAATTTAAATGCCAAGAAGTTATAAAAGCGGTTAGTTCATCAAAAAGAGGGAAGGGCAAATTATTATAAATTTTTTCCTTTTTTGAAGGCTGAATTTGAGTATAATGTACTTGTTTTTTTTCAGGATAAAAGATCAGGTTTTTTTCTCGCACTTTAAATCGATCCTTACTATAGATGTAGCATTTTGTTGGATAGCCCTTTTCATCGACAAAGGTTTGCCATTTAACTTGATAAGGATAGAGCAAATTTCCAGGTCCCGTTGTGTAAGCTATAGCAGTAACTTCTTTTGTATTAAGAATTATTTGGCTTTCGCCTAATTTAATAGGGCCATAGAATATTTCATAATAGAAAATTGTTTCTCCAGAAAGGAGAGAGGGTATAAGTAATGTAATCAGGAAAACAATAAATTTCATTTAGAAAATTTTTCTTTAAGCCTCTGGGCTACAATTTTAGGTACTAAATCTTCTACATTTCCGCCAAGTTTTGCAGCCTCTTTTATAATGGATGAGCTTAAAAAGATATACTTTAAGCTTGGCATAAGAAAGATAGTGTCTATTGAGTTAGCTAATTTTCTATTCATTAAAGCTAATTGCATCTCATATTCAAAGTCAGAAACGGCTCTTAATCCTCTAATAATGGCAGTTGCCCCCCTTTTTTTAGCAAAATCTACTAAAAGCCCAGAAAAGCTTTCTACCTCTACTCTATTTGAGAGTTGGAATTCTTCTAAAGCCTTTTTTATAAGAAAAATACGCTCTTCTAAGGTAAAAAGGGGAGTTTTGGCTGGATTTTCACCAATAGCCACAATTATGGTATCAAAAATTTTTAAGGCTCTTTGGATTAAATCTATATGTCCATTGGTGATGGGATCAAAGGTGCCTGGATATATGGCTATTTTAGGGCTCATATTGAAGTTCTCTACTGTTTGGCCAAAAGTTAATGAAAAACAATTTAAATATAGGTTTATTGTCTATCTTACCTGCACCTAAAAGACCTTCTATAAATTCAATATATTTTGTATTTTCATCAACTACCGTTCTAAAAAGAAAGGCTAATTCATGTACTTCTCTTTTTCCCTTTTTTTCATATCTATATAAACCCCAAAGGATCTTTACAAATTGATAATCTTCAACCACATAATTTTCAAAAATTCTTAGAAGTGGTCCATAGTTTCTCTCTACACCTTCATCGTAAAAGGGAATTAAGGCAGGAAATTGGTGTATTTTTATTTCCTTTTGATTATCCTCATAAGAGTAATAAAAGGGCCAAAATCTAAATTCTCTTTTTGCAATTGTGCCATTTTCAAATACTTGATTTTCTTTGGAGAGAAGCAAAAAACGATGTTCTCTTTCCAAATAAGTATAATTTCCTTTTCTATAATTGTCTTCTTTATAGAAATATAAAGGCCATAAAATAAAGGAATCATAGGTTTCATTTCTTTTTAAAAATCCATAGAAAGGCCAAAGTCTAAAACCTTCAACTCCCTCTCCTCTTATTTTTCTATAAAAGGGCCAAGGGGCATCTACTTGTTCATAAAAGGGTTCATAGGAACAGATTCTTTGATAAAAAGGCCAGAGATAAATGGTCTTTTCATAGGCATCAGTAGTTTCCTTTCCACAAAAGGGGAAATAAAAAACTTTTTCTTCAAAATTTCCTGTTTCATCTTTGTAACTGCTCCTTATGTAAAAAGGCCATAGAATAAACTTTCTTTCTTCTTCTCCTTCTTTAAAATGCCCATAAATTGGCCAAAATTTAAATCCCTCATAATTTTTTTCAGTAGTAGTGTCCTTAGGTTTAACCACTCTTATGAAGGGCCATAAAATGTTATAGGCTTTATGTTCTTCATATTCTATTTTAGAATAGAGGGGCCAGAGAAAAAATGTAATCTCCTCTTTACCAAATCTATCTTTAAATTTGCCATAGATGGGGAAAAAGCCTCCATAAGTTTCATTTTGAGCAGTTTTCCCTATAAAAATAGGGAAATATTCCCACTTTTTACCTTCTTTTTCTTCTAAGGCTTTTTTCTCTATTTTTTGATTAATAAGAGGTATTAATTTAAAGGTAGTGGTTTCATCATCTGATTTATAAAGCCCAAGAGGAGATAAAAAGAAAGCCCTTTTCTCCTTTTCATCCTCTACTGAGGAATAAAAAGGTCTATAGGAAGAACCTTTTTCTTTTTTAAAATGATATTTTTGAATAAAAGGTCCTAAAAATTCCTTTCTTTCAATTTCTTCATTTTTGTACTTGGAATAAACAGCTAAGGGCCATAAATTAATTCTTTTTTCCACAGAGTCTTCATAAGCACAAAGAGAAGCTATAAAGGAAAAAAGAAAAAGTAAAGTAAGAAAAAAATATTTAAGAATGCAATTTGGATATTTTTGCATTATTGTGAATTTTAATTAAAAAAGTCTTAGATGTCAATAGCATTTGTGGTTTTTGGATTCCTTGTTTTTTAAAAATCTTAGATTATATTAAGTTGAATTATGAAATTGTCCTTTAATTCAAAGTTAACCCTTTATTTTAATTTAGTAATAAATTTTCTTTTATTTTTCATTCCCTCTATTCTTCTTGGGGAAGCTATTCCATTAAAGTTTTTTTTTCAGATGGCTTTAAAAAATAACTTAGAACTAAAAGCCTTTCAGAGGGAGATAAGTTCTTTAGAGTTTGAGAGAGAAGCTATAAAGGGAGCATATTTTCCGAGACTTAGATTAGAAGAATTTTTTTATAAAAGTGATATTCCTTCACAGGTATTTCTTTTTAAATTGAACCAAGAAGAGTTTACCTCTAAAGATTTTGAAATTAAAAAATTAAATTCACCCCAAAGTAGGAATAATTTTGAGACGCGTCTTACTCTTGAACTTCCTATCTGGCTTGGTGGAAAAATACAAGCTCAAGAGAAGATGCTTGCTTCACAATTAGCCTCTCTTCAACATCTCTATTTCAGAAAAGAAGAACTTATTTTATCTCAAGTTTATGCTGTTTATTTATGGGCGATATTATCTAAGGAAAGTATAAAAGTTTCTGAAAGTTCTATAAAAGAGGCGGAGGAGTATCTCCGTTTAGCTAAAGCGAGATTTGAAGCAGGAACAGCCCTATTATCAGATGTGTATAGAGCTGAGGTATACTTAGCTCAGGCTAAAGAATCTTTGGAGAAGGCTAAAAACTATTACCGTATAGCTAAGAAAAATCTTGAGCTTTTGGTAAATACCCCTTTAGGTGAATTTGAAGTAGAGGATCTAAGCTTGCCACCCCAAATAGAGGTAACCAAAATTAAAAGTGAGGCACTGCTTAAAAGGAAGGATTTAAAGGCACTTGAGGAAGAAATAATGGCAAGAAAGGCAAATTCCAGAGCTATTCTTGCTGAAAATCTTCCACAGGTGTCTGCTTTTGCCAGTTATTCATTTAATGACAAAGATATACCTTTTGGTTCAAGTGGTTCTGGATACTTAGTTGGGATTGGGTTAACTTGGGTTTTTGATATGGGGCTAACGACTTACAAAAAAGCTCAAGCAGAGTTACAAAAGGCTTCTTCTTTGGAAGAGAAATATAGATATTTAAAGGAGACAATTTTTTATGAAATTGAAAGGGCCTATGCAGATTATCAAATTGCTTTAGCTAAACTTAAAAGCGCAGAAGAGCGTATTAAGTATGCAGAAGAGATGGTACGTATTCTTAGTTTAAGATATCAAAATGGTCTTGCCCGTATGATTGATTTGCTTGATGCTCAAACTCAGCTTGATTTAGCAAGACTTGAACGCCTTCAAGCCCTTAAAGCCATACATCAAGCCTATTTAGAATTACTCTTGGCAGGAGGTAGATTAAAGGATAGCTTATGAAACCATATTTAAAGTATGTAGTTTTTATTTTTGTTATTCTAATTATTCTTTTTTGGTTAATGGGGTTTTTTAAAAGTAAAATCAAAAGTGGAGAGGTGGCAACTCAGCCTCAAAGAGTTTCTGGTCTCAAAGTTAAGGAAGTGGAAGTAAAAGAGATTACTGATATAGCTTATGTAGGTTTAGTAGAGGCAGAAGAAGAGGCTCAAATAGCAACGCCTTTATCAGGAATTATAACTTCTATAAAAGTTAAAGAAGGAGATTGTGTGCCTCAAGGTGCTCTGCTTATTTCTATTGAGGGTGAGAGTATTTATGCCCAAAAGGAAGCTATAAATTATCAAATAAAAGGTGCTGAAGCAGAGCTTATGTCAGCTCAAGCACAGTTAGAAGCCATCAGAAATACATATGAGAGATATTCCAAACTTTTAAAAGAAGGAGCAGTCACACCTCAAGAGTTTGATGAGGTTAAAGCAAAATACGAAAGTGCAAAATCTTCAGTGGATAGGGTCAAGGCACAAATTATTTCTTTGGAACAACAGAAGAGATCTATAGGCGCTCAAGTGAAATATTTAAATTTAAGGGCTCCTTTTTCAGGATGTGTAAAAGAAAAAAAGGTTAATTTAGGTGACTTAGCTCTTCCAGGGTATCCCCTTTTAATCTTGGAAAAGGCACCTTATAAATTAAAGGTTGATCTTCCAGGAAAATATTTTTCAGACTTGAAGATGGGAAAGGAATTTAAAGTTCTCCTGGAAGGAGTTAATCAAATTATAACGGCAAAGGTAGTTGAAAAAAGTTCAGGTTTAAATCCTCAGACGCAAACTTTTACTGTAAAACTTAGCTTGCCCACAGTAAATTATCTTAGAAGTGGAAATATCGCAAAGCTTCTTATTCCTGAAAAAAGAAAAGCAATTTATATACCGAGCACAGCTATTCTAAAGAGATACGATTTTAATGGAGTGTTTGTGGTAAGGCCCGATAAAACACTGGAACTTCGTTATGTCAAATTAGGAGAAGAAAGGGAAGGACGGGTTGAGGTGTTGTCTGGTTTAAAAGAGGGAGAAGTAGTTGTTATAGAAGGAGTGGAGAAGGCCTGTAATGGATGTCTTTTAGAATAAAGGATTGACTTGGTGGAAAGAAGAGGTCTCACTGCTAAAATTGTAAACTATTTTATTGATTCCAAGTTAACTCCTATATTAATCTTTGTAACCCTTGCCCTTGGTTTATTTGCTATTGTTAAAACGCCAAAAGATGAGGAGCCACAAATTGTAGTACCCATGATTGATATATTTATTCAATATCCAGGGGCAGAGCCTGAAGAAATTGAAAAAAGGGTTGTAACCCCTTTAGAGAAAAAACTATGGGAATTAAAAGATATAGAGTATATCTATTCAGTTTCTAAACCTGGAATGGCTGTAATTACGGCCAGATTTTTTGTGGGAACTGACCCTGTGAAAGCTTTAGTTGATCTTAATTCTAAATGGATGTCCGCTTTAGATCTTGCACCCCCTGGAGTTATCTTACCACCCCTTATTAAGCCTAAATCCATTGATGATGTACCTGTACTTACTTTAACCCTCTGGGGAGAAAATTATGATAGTTATACCTTAAGAAAAATAGCGTCTCTTTTGGAAAATGAGATAAAAAAAATTGAAAATGTAGCTGAGGTAAATCTTATTGGTGGTCAGCCAAGAGAAATCCGAATTGTCCTTGATCCAGATAAATTAGAAATTTACAGAGTATCTCCCCTGAAAATTGCCCAGATTTTAAAACAAGCCAATGCTCAGTGTATTGGTGGATCTATTAAAGGGGCTAATCAAGAATATGTAGTTCAAACTGGTGAATTTTTACGATCTAAAGGGGATGTTGAGAATATTTTGGTAGGAGTTTATCAAGGAAAACCTGTTTATTTAAAGGATGTTGGGAAGGTCTGGGATGGACCTTCAGAGATAGCTAATTATGTTTTTATGGGATTAGGCCCATCTCATGAATATAAAGGCATAAAGACAAAGGGAGGAGATCTATTCCCTGCTGTAACTATGGCTATATCTAAAAGAAAGGGAACTAATGCCGTTAATGTTGTCGAAGAAGTATTACAAGTGGTGTCAAAGGTAAAAGCTAAAATGATTCCCCATGATATTCATATTACTGTGACAAGAAATTATGGTGATACAGCAAAAGAGAAAGCAAATGAATTATTAGAGCATCTTTTTATTGCCACCTTTGCAGTGACTTTACTTATTGCTTTGGCACTTGGTTGGCGAGAGGCAGTAATTGTGGGAATAGCTGTTCCTGTAACTTTAGCTATTGCTCTCTTTCTTAGTATGCTTTATGGCTTCACTTTAAATCGTGTAACTTTATTTGCCTTAATCTTTTGTATAGGAATTTTAGTAGACGACCCTATAGTTGATGTGGAAAATATAAATCGATGGTTTAAAGCTAAAATTGTTTCCAATCCCCGTTTGGCTATAATTGGTGCTATAAATGAAGTTAGAGCCCCCATAATTTTAGCAACCTTCACTGTAATTGCTGCTCTTATGCCCATGGCTTTTGTAACAGGCTTAATGGGACCTTATATGCGACCTATCCCTATCAATGCCTCAGTTGCTATGCTCTTTTCTTTATTGGTTGCCCTTACCATCACTCCCTGGGCAGCTTACCGTATATTAGTAAAGTCTAATTTTGCCAAAACATCTAAACATGGAGAGAATATAGAAATTTCTTCTGAACTAGAAAAGCTTGATAAAAAGGAAGTAGAGGAGGAGTTTACTCATATCAAGAAAACAAAAATTTACCAATTTTTTGCAAAGGCTATGTTTCCCTTTTTAGCTTCCTCAAGAAATAGATATTGGTTATACAGTGGGATTATTCTTCTCCTTTTAGCAAGTTTTAGTCTATTTTATTTTAAAGTTATTTTGGTAAAAATGCTGCCTTATGATAATAAAAGTGAGGTGCAAATTGTAATAGATATGCCCGAGGGAACACCTTTAGAAAGAACTTTAGAGGTTGCTAAAGCTATTAGTGACTACATAAAAAGGGAAAAAATTGTTACAGATTATCAGATTTATGTAGGCACAAGTGCTCCTTATAATTTTAATGGTTTAGTTAGACATTATTATTTAAGACAGGAACCGCATCAGGCAGATATACAGGTAAATTTATTAGGAAAACATGAACGCAAGGAAAGCTCTCATGACTTTGCTAAACGAATAAGACCGAAGATTCATGAAATTGCTAAAAATTATGGTGTGAAATATATTGCCGTTGTAGAGGTACCACCTGGACCTCCAGTTTTATCTTCTATTGTGGCTGAAGTTTATGGTCCAGATTTAAAAAACCAAGAAATCATGGCTCGTAGAATATTAGAGCTTTTTAAATCTTCTTCTCTAATTACAGATGAGGGGATTTATTTGGAGACACCCCAAGGGAGATTAAGAATAATTGCCAATGAAGACAAATTAAAATTGTCAGGGCTTAATAAAGAGGAGTTGGTAGAAACCATTAAAGCTTTATTTGGCGGAATAAAGGTAGGAATTTTTCAGACAAAGGATACTGAACATGTGCCTATAATCTTGAAATTAGA
>JBKBMM010000018.1:0-12770 GCA_046295835.1 Caldimicrobium sp. | reverse complement strand
CCTCCACCATATTCATCACTAAGCTTTGCTGCCCTCTCAAGAAGCCTGGAATGATTATAAAAAATATCACCTGGAAAGGCCTCTCTACCAGGTGGCCTTCTCAAAAGAAGAGATATTTCACGATATTCTGCTGCTTGCTTAGAAAGGTCATCATAAATAACTAAGGCATGCCGTCCAGTGTCTCTAAAATACTCACCTATGGCACATCCTGAATATGGCGCAATCCACTGAAGTGCAGCAGTATCAGAAGCACAGGCAGCTACCACCGTAGTATATTCCATGGCTCCATACCTTCTTAATATCTCCACTATCTGAGCTACCGTAGATCTTTTTTGCCCAATGGCTACATAAATACAATACACATCAGTATTTTTCTGTGCTAAAATCGCATCAATAGCAATAGCTGTCTTTCCTGTTTGCCTATCCCCAAGAATCAACTCCCTTTGACCCCTTCCAATGGGTGTCATAGCATCCACTGCCTTAACCCCAGTATACATGGGCTCATGCACTGGCTTTCTTTGAATAATTCCAGGAGCTTTGAGCTCAATTCTGCGATATTCCTTAGCCTCAATTGGGCCTTTGCCATCTAAGGGCCTTCCCATAGGATCAATAACCCTTCCTAAAACAGCCTCTCCTACTGGTATAGAAGCAACCCTCCCTGTTCTCTTAGCAATATCACCCTCTTTTATCTTCGTATAATCTCCCATAACAGGAATTCCCACATTATCAAACTCTAAATTAAGAGCTATACCAATCTCCCCACTATCAGGAAACTCAACTAATTCCATATATTCACAATTTCTCAAACCAAATACACGGGCAACACCATCAGCAACGGAAATAACTACTCCCATCTCCTCTAAATCTATCTTCTTCTCAAATTCTTCAATTCTCTTTTTAATAAGATCACTGAGTTCTTGAGCTTTAATTGCCTCCATCGGTTATACCCCCTTTATGATGATTTCTTTAAATTTTTCAAGCTGACTCTTCAATGATCCATCCCATATATAATCTCCTATCTTTACCTTAACCCCACCAATAATCTCTGGATCCACCTTTACCTCAAGTATAACCTCCTTTTTCAAAACCTCCTTTAGGGCTTCCTCAAGCACTTTTTTCTCTTCTTCAGAAAGAGCAAATGCAGAAATCACCTCGCCTCTTGCCACGCCTAACTCTTCATCTAAAAGAGTTTGATACATGAGAACTATTTCTTCTATATACTGAATTCGTCTTCTCTCCACTAAAAGCACCAAAAATCTTTCCAATTCTGAACTAACTTTATAAAATCGTACTAACTCCTGCAAAATCTCCATCTTAATATCAGGAGGATATACTGGATTTTGTAGGACCTGCAAAACCTCTGGATTCTCCTTTAAAACCTTCATTAACTCCCTTAACTCTTTTCCAAACTCCTCAACCTTATTCAATTCCTTTGCAGCAATAAATAACCCTTTAGCGTATTTTAGTGCAATAGCTAAAGCCCTCAATTTAGACTCCTCCCCTTAATTTGTTCTATAAAATTTTTAAAAAGAACCTTTTGATCCTCAGGAGTAATATTTTTTCTTAAAAGTTCTTCAGCTAATTTTATAGATTCCATGGCAAGCTCTACTCTTAATAAATCCTTTGCCTTCTCCATCTCCTGAGCAATATACACTTGCGCCTGCTCCTTTATACGCTCTGCCTGAAGTTTAGCCTCCTCTATTATCTTTTCTCTCTCCTTCATTCCTTGCTCCACATAATTTTGATAAATAGCCTCAGCCTCACTCTTAAGGTTTTTAATCTTCTCCTGAAGCTCTAAATATCTTGCCTCTGCCTCCTTCTTCTTGTTAAGTAGTTCTTCGTATTGCTTTATCAAATTCTCCCTTCTACTAACAAAAAAGTTAACCACAGGTTTTTTAAGTAATTTATATAGCAAAATAACTAATACAAGAAAATTTACCGTCCACCAAATGAGATTTTTTATTTGAGTAGGCGTAACTCCGTGGGCACCACCTTCTTCTGCTGAATATAAATTTATATGAGATAGTAAAATAAAGAGCCCTATATAAAAAAATATTTTAAGGGAAAATTTCATAGCTTCCTCCCAAGAAGTTTTTCCGTAATCAATTGAGCATAAATTTCCTTCTGGGCAAGCAATTCTCCTCTCAGCTTTTCAAACTCTCTCTTAAAAGCACTCTCCCAATCCCTCTTTTTAGCCTCCACCTCTTTTAAAATCTTAGATAGCTCTTCCTTTTCAAGCCTTCTTGCCTCCTCCTTTAAGGCCTCCCTTTTCTGGATCCCTTCCTTTCTTGCCTCATTTAATGCTTCATGATACCTCTTTAAACCTTCTTCTGCCTCCCTCAAAAGCCCTTCTATCTCCTCCTCTAAACCTTTAAACTGCCTTTTTCTATCTTCAAGAAAAGAAATAATAGGTTTGATTAAAATAAAATTTAAAATTACCGCTAAGATTAAAGCCTCAACAATTTGCACAATGAGAGTTATATCAAATTTAAGCATCTTAAAACCCCTAAGCGAGTTTTTCTTTGCACTTTCTAATCTTTTAAAAAATACACATTATTGATATTTTTTAAAAAGTCAAGGGCTCTTTTCAGCCAAAAAATAAAGCTATTTAAAAAAATCTTTTCTAAATGCAATATTAAATAATATAGAAAGTATTAGATAGGTAAAAATAGTTATAGATCCGCCATAACTAAGAAAAGGTTGAGGAATACTGGTCATAGGCAAAAGCCCTGTTGCACCACCTAAATTGAAAAATAATTGGCTTAAAAGTAGCAAAACAATGCCTAAGCTTAAAAATTTCCCCAAAAGATCTTTAGCTCTTTTTGAGACTAAGATCCCCCAATATAAAAGGTATCCATAGAGTAATAAAAAAAGGGTAGATCCAATTAAGCCAAAAGATTCAGCCCAAACTGCAAAGGCTAAATCAGTATTTTTGGCTGGAAGGTAATTAAGGCGTGTAGACCATCCTTTTTTAAAACCCTGTCCCAAAATCCCTCCAGAGCCTATAGCTATTAAAGACTGGTTAATTTGATACCCCCAAGTCTTGGCATATTTTTCTGGTTCTAAATATCCATAAATTCTACCTTTTTGATGAGGTTTTAGTTTATGCCAAGCAAGGGGTAAAAGGGCAAGGGAAAATCCTATAAATATTACCAAAAAAAGGAAGAGTAATCTCTTGGGAATACCTATAAATAATAGAAAGACAAAAAATGTTATGAAAATTATACCTGCATAATCTAAATCTACAGGTAGAATTAGTAATAAGGGTAAGGTAATAACAAAGAGCAAAAAAAAGACTTCTTGGTTATCTAAGGACTCCTTTTGTTTCTTTGCAGCATAAAGGCTAACTAAGAATAAAAGAACCACCTTTAAAAATTCTGAAGGCTGAAAACTTATAGGCCCTACAACTAACCATCTTTTCTTAAAAAGTGCCAAAATCAAAAGTAAGAGAAGAAGCACAGCGTATATCAACCAAACTAATTCTAAGGTGACTCTTTTGTAGTCAAACTTTAGCCAAAGAATAATAAAAAGGGTCAAGCCTAAAGCTTGCCAAAGGAAATTTTTCCAAAAATAATGCCCTGTTTCTCCCATACCTAATTGATTGATTAAATTAATGCAAATTAGCCCTATGAAAGAGCAAAGAGCTAAAATATTTTCTTTAAAAAATTCCTTAATTTGTGGTAGCATTTTCCCCTATTCCCTCTGAGGGGATATCTACGAAAGGTATTTCTTCTTCAACCCTTTCCTCTTGAGGAGGTTCAGTTTTCAAAAGAAGAGGGAGCTTATAAAATATTCTATAAAACTCTCCTGCAAGGGGAGCAGCTACAGCTCCTCCACCTCCTCCGTGTTCAATAAAAACAGTAGAGACTACTTCAGGTGTTCCATTTCCTGCATAACTTACAAACCAAGCATGATGTTCCAAAGCCTTAACTTTTTTGTGTAAAGCTACCACTTGAGCTGTTCCTGTTTTACCCCAAACTAAAATACCTGGGACCTTAGCGGCTTTGCCTGTCCCAGACTCAACTACTTCTCTTAAACCCTCTCTTAACCACTCTAAATGATCTGAGTGAAATTCTATTCTCCTTACTAATTGAGGTTGAGCTTTATACAGAATATTGTCGTTCTTCTTAATCTCAGAGACTAAGTAGGGTTTCCAAAGATTGCCACCATTTGCAAAGACCATATAAGCTATAGCCATTTGTAAAGGAGTGGTGAGAATATAGCCTTGTCCAATAGCCAAAATTACGGTTTCACCTTGATGCCAAGGTGCCTTCAAGTGTTTTCTTTTCCAATCCCTATCGGGAACTAATCCTGCTTTTTCTTCTTTAAATCCTAAGCTAGAAGGACTTCCTAAGCCAAAAGTTCTTGCAACCTGAGCCAAGTAATCCACATCAAGTCGAGCACCTACCGTGTAAAAATAAACATCACAGGATAAGGCAATGGCTTTAATCAAATTTACCGAACCATGCCCTTTTCTCTCCCAACATCTAAAAACATGATTTCCATAGGGGAAAGATCCTGGACAAAAAACACTCCAGTTTAACCCCTTTATAAGACCACTTTTTAATCCTGCCACTGCTGTGATCAATTTAAAAGTAGACCCTGGAGGATAGGCTTGAAGTGCTTTATTTAATAATGGCTTCTGTGGATTAGAAACAATTTTTTCCCATTCCCCTTGTTCAAACCCACTTATAAATTTATTGGGATCAATTGAGGGAGCACTTACCATAGTTAAGATGCTTCCATCTTTGGGAGACAGGGCCACTATAGCTCCTCGTTTTTCTTTAAGGAGTTCATAAGCCCCCATCTGCAAATCGTGTCTTAAAGTAATGATGAGATCTGCTCCTGCCTTTGGCTCAACTATACCAATTACTCTTCCCAACCTCCCCTTAGCATCCCTTTCAATCTCTATTCTGCCATTAATCCCCTTTAGATAATCCTCATATTGTCTTTCCAACCCCTTTTTCCCTATGAAATCTTCTGAAGAATAGCCTTTATCTTTCAATTTTTTATATTCTTCATCATCAATAGGGGCCACATATCCCAAGACATGAAAATATGCCTCTCCATAGGGATAGTATCTTTCTGATTCAATTTCTACAATTACTCCAGGGAGATAATATTGCCTCACTAAAAGGCGAGCAACTTCATCCCAGGCTAAATTCCTTTTTAAAAGGATTCGTCCCAAGGCTTTTTTCTTTGCTAAATAGTATCTCTCTTTCAATAGACCATAATCTTCTTTTAAAAGTAAGGCAAGTTTCTTTAAAAGTGCCTCTTCATCTTCTATACTCTCCACATCTATATAGAGCTGAAAAACAGCTCGGTTTGTGGCTACAACTACTCCATCTGCTGTAATAATTTCTCCTCTTGGTGCCTTAATAACATAACTTGCTATGGACCGAGATTTGGCTTTTTTGTAATAATAAGGATGCTTAATTACTTGTAGATAAAAAATTCTTACCCATAAAATAACTAATATAAATACTAAAATTAGCTTTGCCCAAAATAATTTTCTATCCCAGAGGGAATAAAAGTTTTCTCGCTCTATCCATTTATCTCTAAAAGCGGAAAAGTCTATTCTCCAAGATTTTTTATTCTTCAAGGACAATAAACCTCTTCCCTAATTTGTAAAATAAAAAAGTCAAAATTAAGATTATGAAACCATAAAGAAGGCTCTTTAACAGAAAAAAGAGCCAAAACTTAAGGGTTAAGTTGTAAACTACACTTCTATATAAAAAGAAAATTGTCTCTCCTGAGATTAAAACAATTATAGCTAAACTCCAAAAAAGGAATAAAGGAATTAGTGATTCCTTTTTAAAAAATTGTTTAAAATAGTAATGATTAAAAAGCATAAAAAGAAGGTAATATATAGAGAAAAAGAAAAAGGGATAATTTCCTTCAAAGCCTCTTAAAATGCCTAATATAAAAAGCGTTAAAAGAGAATAAAAATTGAGATCTACTAAAACTATTAAACTTAAGGCGAGGGCAGTATAAACATCTAAAAATTTAACCTTCCACAAAACATTTATAAACCCTTTTAAAAAGGAGATTATAAAGACTAAGGGGAGAATTCTCCATAAAAAAAGGGAAAAACTCATAGACCTTTAAAGATCAACCTCTGGAATTTTCAGTAAAACTGAAACTAAACTAATACTATATAAATCAACCCATGGTTTAACTTCAGCTCTCTTAAAAAGCCCTTGTGGGTCTTTAGAAATATTTAAAATGGTTCCAACAATAATTCCTTTAGGAAAAAGGAGATCTTGTCCTGAGGTGATGAGAATCTCACCGGGTTTGGCTTGGGAATACAAGGGAAGAAACTCTAAAAGACAAGTACTATCCCCCTTTCCTTTAAGAATCCCTCTTTCATCCCTTGAGAGAACTTTTACATCTACAGCAAAGGAGGGATCAGTTAGCACCAAAACTTTACTCCAATTTCTACTAACTTCAACCACTTGTCCAACCAAACCTAAACTATTGTCACCTATTAATGCCAAGACTGGCATTTCCTTCATGAGCCCATCCTTACTTCCCTTATCAATAATCAAAAGATCACTATAGGGATCAATCCCCTTATAAATGATCTTGGCAACCACTTGAGGCAATTTTTCTTGGGGTGTAATTCTGTATAATTTTTCCAATTGTTGATATAAAGCCTCTCTTTCTTTATAATAGGCAAGTTCTTGTTCTAATTGATAGATCTTATTTTTTAATCTCAGATTTTCTTTTTTCAGTTCTAACAAAAACAAGTAATTTTCCATAAAACTTCTTAATTCATAAGCCAAGTGACTCTCTACTTTCCAAAAGGGCTTTAAAATAAAGCCAAAGACTCCTTGAAAAAAGCTACTTTTCCAAAAAAGAATAACCATAAGTAGTGCTGCTAAGAAAAGAAAAAATATTTTCTTGAACATATTTTCTATTATTTTAACATATAATAACCTAAGACCAACTCAATTCTCTAAGAAACATGAGAAAGAATTATAGAGAGGTTTGAGTGGAATAGATTGACAGAGTTTTTATATTATATTAAAATCACTTAGAATGAAGAAAAGCATGAGGGTTTATTATGGAGTTTGAGGCAGTAATTGGTCTTGAGGTGCATGCTCAGCTTAAAACTGAAAGTAAGCTTTTTTGTAGCTGTTCTACGAAATTTGGAGCACCTCCAAACTCACAAGTTTGCCCCATATGTACTGGTCAACCTGGAGTTTTACCTGTGATCAATAAAAAAGCCCTTGAGTATGCATTAAAATTAGCTTTAGCCCTGGGATGTAAAATCAGGCTTTATTCTCTTATGGCAAGGAAACATTATTTCTATCCAGATCTTCCTAAAAATTATCAAATTTCCCAATATGAATTACCCATAGCTGAAGGGGGAGCTGTAGAGATTGAGATAAATGGTCAAAAAAAGACTATTGGGTTAACAAGAATTCATTTAGAGGAGGATGCTGGCAAATTGGTACATGATGAGAAGCTCCCCTATTCCTATGTAGATTTTAATCGCACAGGGGTACCCTTATTAGAGATTGTGAGTAAACCTGAAATTAGTTCCCCTGAAGAAGCAGTTGCCTATTTAAAAACCTTAAGAAGCATAGTGAGATATTTAGGTATTTGTGATGGAAATATGGAAGAAGGTAGTTTAAGATGTGATGCTAATGTGTCTGTGAGACCAAAAGGAAGTAAAACCTTTGGAACAAAGGTAGAGTTAAAAAATATGAATTCCTTTAAACATGTGGAGAAAGCCCTATCTTATGAGATTAAAAGGCAGATTGGTTTATTACTGGAAGGCAAAGAGGTTATTCAAGAAACAAGGCTTTATGATGAAGCTACTCAAACTACTCATCCTATGAGGGGAAAAGAAGAAGCCCATGACTACTGTTATTTTCCTGATCCAGACTTAATTGAAATAAAATTAGAAGAAGTTTTGCTTGAGAAAATTAGAAAGGAGATACCAGAACTTCCTCAGGTGAAAAAGGCTCGCTTTGAAAGAGAATACGGGCTCTCTCCAAAAGAGGCAAGTATTCTTACTGAAGAAAAAACCCTGGCAGATTTTTTTGAGGAGACTGTTAAAGTATATCCAAATCCTAAGGCTATAGCCAATTTTATGCTTACTGAAGTTTTGAGGTATCTTAATAGAGATCGTGTAGATATTAGTGAAACAAAGTTGACACCACGGGCTTTAGCGGAGCTCTTAGAGCTTATAGAGAAAGAGGTAATTTCTACCACCCTTGCTAAACAACAAGTTTTTCCTGAGGTATATGAGAAAGGGGTATCCCCCAAAAAGGTTGTAGAAGAAAAACATCTACTTCAAGAAAGTTCTGAAGAGGGCTTAAGAAAAATTTGTGAAGAGGTTTTGGCAGAAAATCCCACAGAGGTAGAAAAATACAAGGCTGGGAAAAAGGGCCTTCTTGGTTTCTTTGTAGGGCAAGCTATGAAAAAAACGCAAGGAAAGGCTAATCCCAAGGTTTTAAACAAAATTTTTACAGAGCTTTTGGAGTCCTAATTGGAAAAAGAAATTTTATTTGAACCCCAAAGGGTTGACTTTATAAAAGCCTTTTATTGGACGAACTCTTCTCTTTATATTTTAGATCAAAGAAAACTTCCTCATAAAGAAATTTATTTTAAAGCAGATACTTTAAGGAAGGTTAGAAGTGCCATTAAGAAAATGTTAGTAAGAGGGGCTCCTGCTATTGGTATAGTAGGGGCTATTGGCTATTATATAGGGTTAAAAGAGCTTGAAAAAGGGATAACCTTTCCCTGTGAGGTTAAAAGGCTTTTTGGGCCTATAAAAAAGGTATATCAAAAGCTCTCAACTGCTCGCCCCACAGCTATTAATTTATTTTGGGCCTTAGAGAGAATGCATAAAAAAGTTAAAGATTATCTGACTTTTTGCAAAACATTAACAGAAGAGGATTGGAACACACTTTTAGAAACTCTAAAATTTGAAGCTTTATCTATTTGGGAGGAGGATATAGAGGCAAATTTAAAGATGGGGGAGTTTGGAGCAGAACTTTTACCAGAGGGTGGGATCCTAACTCACTGTAATACAGGGGCTTTAGCTACAGGAGGGTATGGTACAGCCTTAGGGGTTATAAGAAAAGCCTTTGAAAGTGGAAAAAAGCTCTTTGTATATGCGGATGAGACAAGACCCTTTCTTCAAGGTTCAAGGCTTACGGCTTGGGAGTTGTCTAAATTAAAAATTCCTTATAAAATTATAACAGATAATTCCTCTGGTTTTTTAATGAAAAAAGGCTTAATTAAGGCAGTTATAGTGGGTGCAGATAGAATCGTAGGTAATGGAGACACTGCTAATAAAATTGGGACCTATTCCCTCTCTGTTCTTGCAAAAGCTCATGAAATTCCCTTTTATGTTTGTGCCCCTACTTCTACTTTTGACCTAAATATCTCATCAGGAGAAAACATTCCCATTGAAGAAAGAGCCCCTAAAGAAGTTCTCTCCTGTGGTGGGAAATTAGTTTCTCCAAAAAACGCAAAAGCCCTAAATTTCGTATTTGATGTAACCCCTGCAGAAAATATTACAGCTATTATTACTGAAAAGGGAATTATTTATCCACCTTTTAAGGAAAACATTGAAAAGATGGTAAAAAATGGCTAAGATTAAAGATTTGCCAGAGAATACCTTGGAACGGCTTATAATTTACTATAAAGTCTTAGATGTGCTCGAAAGAAATAAAGTTGAAGCTATAAGTTCTGAGGAATTAGCCAAAAGATGTGGTGTAAATCCTGCTCAACTTAGAAAAGACTTAAGCTTTGTAGGAAATTTGGGAACAAAAGGGGTGGGATATAGTGTAAAATCTTTAAAATACCATCTGAAAAAATTCTTAGGAATAACTCAGGAATGGAATGTAGTTCTGGGAGGCATAACACCTTTAGCAGAATATTTATTACAAAGTAAAGAACTCAGTAAAACAGGTTTTTATTTCATGGCAGCCTTTGATGTTAAAGAGGAAAATATCGGAAAAATCCTAAATGGAGTTTCTGTGTACAATCTGGATCAATTAAGTTATGTTATGAAAGCTATAAAAGTAGATATGGCAATCATTACAGAAGAAGAAGCCCCTGAAATTTATTTAGAGGCTTTTCTAAAACACGATATAAGAGCTATTCTGAATCTTAGTTCAGTTCCTTTCTTTATTGAGGAAAGGGGGATTCAAATTGAGAATTTTTCCTTTTCTATGGCCTTAACTAAGCTTTCCTTCTTTTTAAAAAATCTGGCTTAGGAATTTTATGGAAATAAAAGTTTGGAGAAAAGATCCCAAAGCAAAACTTCCAGAGAGAAGCACTGATGGTTCTGTAGGATATGATCTTTTTGCTTTAGAAGATACAGAAATTGCACCTTTTGAGTTAAAATTTCTTAGAACTGGCTTAGTAATTCAAACAGAACCCCCTTATGCCCTCTTTATTTTTCCTCGTTCCTCTCTATTCAAAAATAAAAATCTCATTATGCCAAACTCTGCAGGCATTATTGATTTTGATTATTGTGGGCAAGAGGATGAAGTGAAAATCCCTGTGGTAAATCTGGGAAAGGAAAAAGTTGTTATAAAAGCCCATGAAAAAATTGCTCAAGCTGTATTTTTAAAAGTAGCCTTTCCAGACATCAAAGAAATCAACGAAGAGGAACTCCCTAAAACCTCAAGAGGTGGTTTTGGCTCAACAGGAGGATATAAATGACTTTAGAAGAACTAAGAGAAAGACAAAAAAAACTTATCCCATTTGTGTATAAACATATAGAGTTAACTTCTCTACCTATTTATCTTCCCTTTAGTTATTTAGGCGCGCGGATATGTTATGCGGAATCTCATCCTCTTCTTCTTTTTGAAGAGGAAAAATTTAGAGATTTAGAAAGATTTAAGAGCTTTCTCTTACATCTTAAAAAAGCTGGACACTTCAGTGTTTTTGCTCATACCCCTCTCTTTGTGAATATCAAAAATCTCTCTCTTGAAGAAAAATTTTCCTTAGCTACCACCTATTTTAAAGTATTTTTTAGTGAAGAGCTTGCCCTTTTCAACTTGAGACATTTAGCAGAAAATCTCTCTGATCAAGAATTTTTTCATCTAATTAATGTGGAACCAGCCTTGGAAAAAATTGAAGTAACTTTGATAAGGAATAGAGAAAGAGTTTATGAAGGTCCTCTTAATGGGATAGATCCCCTCTTATTAAAAGAGGAGAATTCTATATTTGCCTCACCTGAGGTAATTATTTTAAAGAGTAAAGAAACTTATCCTTTTTCTTGGGTAGGCGTTATGGCACACAATTTTTCCCGAATCTTTAGTCATCAGTTCGTAAGGCATACTTGGTTGAACTTCAATCAGAGATCTCATAGATATACAAAGGTGGATAAATTTGTAGTACCTTCGGTTTTTAAGGACAAGGATAAAGAGATTTATAGAGAGATAATAGAGAGGAGCATGCAGTTATATACTGAGCTTTCTTTGAATATGAAAAGGGAGAGCGCTCGGTTTTTAGTGCCTCAGGGAGTAGCAACTACTGTTTTTGCAACAGCGCCGCTTTTTATTTGGAAAGATTTTATAGAAAAGAGAATTATACCCCAGGCTCAAGAGGAAATAAGGGAATTTGCTAAGATTTTAAAAGAGGTATTATTTTAAAAAGAGGGGAAAATAATTGGGCTTGTAGCTCAGCGGATAGAGCACTGGCCTCCGGAGCCAGGGGTCGGGGGTTCAAATCCCCCCAAGCCCGCTATTTTACAACTCCACACCTTCTTCTGTATATTTTGCTACTAAATCACCCACTTCTTGAGTGGTGTAGCCCATTTTTCCTGCAGACAAACTCTTTAAATGATCTCTACAAACTTTTATCACTGCCCTTTCTATAGCAGAGGCTGCCTCTTTTAGAGTATTATCCTGAAACTTATCACCTAACCATTCAAGCATCATCATTCCAGCACAA
Source organism: Caldimicrobium sp. (assembly GCA_046295835.1). Lineage (GTDB taxonomy): Bacteria > Desulfobacterota > Thermodesulfobacteria > Thermodesulfobacteriales > Thermodesulfobacteriaceae > Caldimicrobium. Next base: position 845 of record JBKBMM010000018.1, on the reverse strand, counting down.
ATGGCTGCTAAGGGATTAATTACATTTTTACCTGTATACTTTGGTGCTGACCCACCGATAGGCTCAAACATAGAGACACCCTGTGGGTTTATATTTCCTCCTGCTGCAATTCCCATTCCCCCTTGTATCATTGCTCCTAAATCTGTGATTATATCCCCAAACATATTGTCTGTTACAATAACATCAAACCACTCAGGATTTTTAACAAACCACATACAAGTGGCATCCACATGGGCATAATCCTTTTCTATATCAGGATATTCCTCTCCTACTTCCTGAAAGGTCCTCCACCAAAGGTCCCAAGCGTAGGTAAGGACATTGGTTTTGCCCACTAAGGTTACCTTTTTCTTCTTATTTCTCTTTCTGCAGAATTCAAAGGCAAAGCGGATACAACGCTCAACACCCATACGAGTATTAATAGATTCTTGAATAGCTACTTCATAAGGTGTTCCCTTTCTTAAAAAGCCACCTCCTCCTGCATAAAGTCCCTCAGTATTTTCTCTTACCACAACAAAATCAATGTCCTCTGGTCCCTTATCTTTAATGGGTGTCCATACCCCTGGATAAAGTTTAACTGGTCTTAAATTTACATATTGGTCCAATTCGAAGCGTATTCTTAAAAGGATTTCCTTTTCAAGGATGCCGGGTTTTACCTCTGGATGTCCAATAGCCCCAAGATAAATGGCATCATGTTTTTTTAACTCCTCAATTCCTCCTTCTGGAATAGTTTCCCCTGTTTTTAAATAACGCTCACCACCAAAATAAAAATAATTAAATATAAATTTTTTTTTAAATCTTTTTTTACTGGGATATATTACATTATTTCTTTATCTATTAACGTATGG
>JBKBMM010000017.1:0-12859 GCA_046295835.1 Caldimicrobium sp. | reverse complement strand
AAACTCCCTATTACTCTTATTGGCTTGAACTCATTCAACTTAAACACTCTATTTTGTTTACATTTCTTTTTTTCTTCTTTTCCTTAACTCTAATTGGACTTACTAAACTCAGCGCCTTAATTTTCAAATATACCGAAGATCCCCTTTTTGGAAAATTTAATCTTTCCGTAGCTCTCCTTGTCCCCTTTGCCTTTACAGGAGAACTCATCTACCGATTACAGTATTTTTTAAAAAATCTGGGTGAATTTTTACCTACTTTGGGAAGACAATTTAATTACCCGGAGCTATTAAAATATCAAATAAAGGTTCCCACCCTTTTTATTAAAAATTTATCTCTTCTTCTTCTAACTCTTGCTTTAATAGGAAGTCTTTATCTTATTTTTTACTTTTACTACAAAGATTTTGAAAAAGAAATACCCTTCAAAAAGTATCTTCACTTTATCCTTCTCTCTTTGCTCCTTTACTTTTGCTACTACTTCTTAATTTTTATTTCAATTTGAGAAATCTTCTCAGGAATATTTTTTAACCCCTTCAAAAAACCCAAAATTACATTTTTAAGAATTTCTTGAATAAAGTGTTTCAAAAAGATTTTTTGTGAGTTTACCCATAAAGAACAAGCTTCACTTTTCTCATAAAGTTTTTTTTCAACATAAGCCGTTAACTTTTCTTTTTCGTTAGGATGTATAAAAAGCTCAATACCTTCATAAAGAGATTTTATCTCTTCTATCCTATCTTCTGGTTTTAAAACCCATATCTTAGGGATACCTTTTAAAGTTTTGAATCCTTCCAAAAGCACCAAATCATAATCCCAAAAAAGCTTCTCTAAGAAAATTAAAGTATTTTCTTTATCAAAGGAAGATAGAGTATAGTATAGTGTTAAGCATTCTTTTTGAAATAGAGAGACAGCTTGAGCCCCTGCTCTTCTATATCTAAATGTATCTGAATTTTCCTTATCAGTTAAAAGGGTATTTTCTTTTGTAGATTTAACTACAGCTATTTTATAGCCTTTATTTATGAGATCTTTTACTATAGATTCTCCAAGAGTAGTTTTTCCAGAATTATGATATCCTGAAAGAACTATGAATAAAGGCAAAGCTATAGTTTATAAGTCTCCCCTGGTTTTAATGAAATAATTTCTGGTTTTAAGGGGTATTTCTGAAGTTCTTCCAATAAGGCAGAGACAGTTCCTCTAAGGATTGGAAAGGTACCATAATGCATGGGTATGACCTTTTTGGCCTTAATTAATTGACAAGCCTTTGCTGCTTCTCTTGGGCCCATAACATAATGATCCCCAATGGGTAAGAAGGCAATCTCTGGTTGATATAATTCTCCAATAAGAGCCATATCCCCAAATAGCCCTGTATCACCTGCATGATAAAGAGTAAGATTATTTTCTAAGGTTATTACAAAACCACAAGGTTCACCACCATAACTTCCATCAGGGAAGGATGAGCTATGTAAAGCTGGAACCATAGTAAAGGAAAGACCATTTACATAATAAGTTCCACCAATGTTCATACCTGTAACTTTAGGAATACCCTTCATTAAAAGATACTGTTGTATTTCGTGAATGGCAATAACTTCTGTTGCTGCTGTCCGCGCAATTTTAACCACATCTCCCAAATGATCTCCGTGTGCATGGGTAATCAAAATATAATCATAGGGACCCAAATCCACATTCTTAGGGGCTTGCGGATTAGAAAGCCAAGGATCTATTAGAATTTTTTTCCCTTCTTTAGAGACTATTTTAAAGGAGGCGTGTCCATAATAGACAATTTCCATCTTTTAACTCCCTGGAGCGGGCGACGGGATTCGAACCCGCGGCCTACAGCATGGCAAGCTGTCGCTCTACCAAACTGAGCTACGCCCGCTTTTATTTAAAATTATAATCAAAGAAGCAAAATTGTCAACTATTCTTTTGGGGGCGCAAAAACTTCACAAAGTTTAACTATTCTATCATATTCTTCATCTGCTTTCTTCTGAATAATCTCAATCTCTTCTGGTTTTAGATGCCTAAATCTTCTCTGTAATTTAAGATACTCCTCTACTGGCTTAGGTTTATCTACTTTTCGATTTAAAATATAATATTTGCCATCAATAACCTCATAAAGGGGGAAAAGTCTTGTTTCCACAACTAATCTACAAAGTTTAATTGTATCTTCAGATTTACTTCCCCATCCTGTAGGGCAAGGAGAATAAACATGAATAAAAGCTGGACCCTCTACCAAGGAAGCCTTTTTCACTTTATTCATGTAATCCATATAAAAAGCAGGACTTGCAGTAGCAAAATAAGGAATATTGTGAGCTGAAATGATTCCATCTAAATTTTTTTTCCAAGTTATATTACCATGAATTACCTTTCCTGCAGGGCTTGTAGTAGTATGTGCAAAAAGTGGTGTTCCACCAGATCTTTGCACCCCTGTATTCATATAGGCTTCATTGTCAAGACAAATATAGATGAAATTATGTCCCCTCTCTAAAGCACCACTTACAAATTGAAGTCCTATATCAAAAGTAGCTCCATCTCCTGCAAAGACCACTATATTAATTTTTTCTTTTTTTGATATTTTTCCTTTTCTCTTAAGGGCTCTTATAGCTGAATCTATACCAGAAGCAACAGTTGCTGCATTTTCAAAGGCTACATGTATCCAAGGCACTTTCCATGAGGTAAAAGGGAAGGGGCTTGAAATAATTTCCATACAACCTGTTGAAGAAACAGCAATTGTATTTGGCCCAAGCACCTTTAAGGCAAGCTTAAGGGGCAACACAGTTCCACAACCTGAACAGGCTCTATGCCCAGGCGCTATCCAATCCTCCTTAGGTAAATCTTTGATATTTAATCCTTTAAACTTTGCTAATTCTGGTCTCATAGTTCTACTCCTTTGCTCCATAAATTTCATAGGCAAATTTTGGTTTTCCTTTCATAAAACTGTAAGTTTTCTCAAAGATCTCCTCAAAATCTTCCACTGTCACATCTCTACCACCCAGTGCACCAATAACATTGTATACCTTGGGCCTTTTATTTGATTGATAAAGTACAGAGCGTACCTCAATGCCTACAGGTCCCCCTGAGGCTCCAAAACTTAGAGCTCTATCAAAAACACAAAGGACTTTCACTTTTCCTAATGCCTTAAGAAAATCCTGAACAGGGAAAGGTCTCCAAAGCCTAATTCTAATTAATCCCACTTTTTTGCCCTTCTCTCTAAGAGCATCCACTGCGTTCATCGCTGTTTCAGCCAAACTTCCCATAATGACCATGGCTACCTCAGCATCTTCCATTCTATATATTTCAATAGGATTATAGCGTCTTCCAGTAAGTTTCTCAAATTCTTTCCATGCTTGTACAATGACTTTATAACTAGCTTTAAAGACTTCATCCTGAGCTTTTTTTGCCTCTGTATATATCTCCGGAACTCCAATTGCCCCAATGGTTACGGGCTTTTTAGGATCAAGTTTGTATTTCATTTTAAGAGGTGGTAAGTATTTATCTACTTGTTCTTGATCTAAGAGCTCTACAGGTTCTACCACATGAGTCACTATAAAACCATCCAAATTTACTGCTACTGGCAAAAGTACCTTTTCTGCCACTTTATAAGCATGATAGACTAAGTCTACAGCCTCTTGACCATTTTCAGCAAAGGTCTGAATCCATCCCAAATCCCTCATGGTCATCACATCTCCGTGATCATTCCAAATACTAATGGGTGCAGAAATAGATCTATTTGCCACTACCATAACAATGGGCAGTCTTAAAGCTGAAGCAATTGGGAGATTTTCATACATAAATAATAGCCCTTGCGCAGAGGTTGAGGTAAAAGTTCTTGCACCAGTTGCCGCTGCCCCTATACAGGCACTCATAGCTGCATGTTCAGACTCAACAGGAATATATTCTGCATCAAGCTCACCATTATTTACAAGCTCCGCTAAATGTTCTACTATATGAGTCTGAGGAGTGATAGGGTATGCAGAGATAACATCAACTCTACATTGGGCCACAGCATCAGCTACTGCTATTGAGACCTCTTTAGCTACTCTTTTGCCCATTTTATGCCTCCTCTAAAACCATGGTAATTGCACCTTTAGGACATATGGATGCACAAATCCCACAACCCTTACAATAATTTAAATTACAAATAAAATATCCTTCTTCATTTTCCTCATAAGCAGGCTCTGGACACATGAGATAACATTGGGCACATTTGATACACTTTTCCTTATCTAATACTGGCCTGTGCGCCCTCCAGTCCCCTGTCCTGAATTTAACAGAATTGCCTGGCTCTAAAATATACATTCCAATTGCCAAATCTTTCCAACTCATTAATCCTTGATCTTTTGGCATAGGCTACTCCTTCATTAAAAATAGATTTTTGTCTCTTCAATAGCCCTGTGAAGGGCCTTTATATTTTTCTCAGCAAGTCTACCAAATCTATGCTTTAAGGCTTCTTCCATATATGCAGGTTCTATTAAATTCGTTGCCTTAATAAAGGCTCCAAGCATAGTAGTATTGGTAATGGGCACTCCTAACTCTTCTAAAGCTATTTTAGTTGCATCAACTATAGCTAATTTTCCTTTATACCCACCTAACATTTCTCTAACTTCCTTTTCAGAATAATGACTATTTAAAATAGCAATTCCACCCTCTTTTAAACCAGAAACTACCTTTACAACCTTGGGTAGACTTGCATCTAACACCAAAATTATGTCTGGATAATAAATCTTTTCTCTAGTTCTAATTCTGGTATCACTAATCCTAGCAAAGGCTTGAACAGGCGCTCCCCTTCTTTCGGGACCAAAACTGGGAAAAGCTTGAGCATATTTGCCCTGCATTATGGCTGCCACAGCAATTAATTCAGCTGAGGTGACTCCTCCCTGCCCTCCTCTACCATGCAATCTTATCTCTATCATATAACACCCCTCTTGACTAATTTTTTGTAGTAAATCATAAAAAATAGATTACAAAATCACTCGTTATTTTTTTCACAAAAGCTAAATCTTAATCTCTCTCATTTTAACAGAATTTATGGCACACCAATAATTTTTTTCCTGATATATACAATGCCCCCTGGTTTTTTAAAATTTTAATTAAACTAAAATTTTTTAAAATAAACTACACTTTTTGCTAAAACCTTTTTTTCCATATCTGGTAGATTAAAAGGAGGAAGCTCTGTTCCTCCCAGTATTAAATAGCCGCCTTTATTTAAGCAATTCCAAAGACCTTGAAAGACCTTATTTTTAGCCTCCTTAGAAAAATAAATTAATACATATCTACATAGAATGAGATCAAACTTTTCTCTAACTCTTTTATCAATATCAAGTAAATTGAGTTGATCAAATTTTACCATTGATTTTATTTTTTCATCTATTACCCAATTACTCTTTTCTTGTTTAAAATATTTTACAAGGAGGGTTATGGGTAATCCTCTGTTTACCTCTATTTGATTATATATTCCTTCTTTTGCCTTCTTTAAGGCACTTTCAGAAATGTCTGTGGCATAGATATGGATTTTAAAATCCTTTAGATAATTTGAAAAATGTTCATATAAAATTAAGGCTATACTGTAGGGTTCTTGTCCTGTGGAACAAGCAGCAGACCAGATATTAATCTGCTTTACTGTTGCCTTTCTTTGAAAAAGCTCTGGCAAAATTTCTTTTTTTATAGCTTCAAAGGGATGTTGATCCCTAAAAAAATAAGTTTCATTTGTTGTTAATGCATCCACAATTTGATTGAGTAAAGAATGATTTAATGAAGTTTTGACTTTTTGATAAAAATCTTGTAAGTTTTTATAACCTAAAGTAAGTGCTAATTCAGTTAATCTGCTTTCCAGTAAATACTCCTTACCTTCTTGATACGAAATGCCACTTACCTTTTCAACCAAGGTAGTGAAAAATTTGAAGATTTCCCTCTCCATGAAATTAAATTACCCTAAAAAGTTCTCTTATTCTTCTGGGAATATCCGTAAGGTTTAAGACCTCATCAGCTAATTTTGCTTCAATAACAGCCCTGGGCATACCAAAGACTACTGAACTTTGAGCATCCTGTGCAATTACACCTCCCCCTTTTTCTTTGATCTTTCTAGCGCCTTCCAAACCATCTTTTCCCATTCCTGTTAGCACCATCACTAAGCATGTACCATTATAAACCTTTGCCAAAGATTCAAAAAGAACATCTACAGCTGGTCTACAATTATTTCTTGGTGGCCCTTGATGTAAACGTATTTTTTTTACCCTATTCTCAAGAATTACTTCCATATGATAATCCCCTGGAGCAAGATAAGCCACACCCTCTTTTACAATTTCTCCGTCTTCAGCTTCTTTAACCTTTATAGGTGATTCTTTGTCAAGTCTATTGGCTAATTGTTTAGTAAAAAGAGGAGGCATATGTTGCACAATAAAAACAGGAAAAGGAAACTTTGGAGGAAAATTTCTAAATATTTCCGCTAAGGTCTGAGGGCCTCCAGTAGAAACACCAATTCCCAAAGCCCTGTAAATTCCACATCTTAATTTTATTTGGGGCAGCAAAGAGGGTTTAATTATCAGTGATTCTGGTAAAGGTTTAGCATTTTTAATCTTAGGTATCAATTCTTCTTCAATTTTTTTAACACTTTCCAAAAAGGACTTAGTAGAAGGTTTGGGAACAAAATCGTAAGCCCCAAGGGATAAAGCTTCAATAGTAGCCTTTGCTCCTTCTTGAGTTAATGAAGAAAACATAATTACTTTAGCTGGTGATCTCTCTTCTTTAAGATATTTAAGAGCCGTTAGTCCATCCATTTCAGGCATCTCTATATCAAGGGTGATTACATCAGGTTTAAGTTGCCTTGCCTTCTCTAAGGCTTCTTTCCCATTAGTGGCTTGACCAACTACCTCTATTTGAGGCTCTTTTTTTAGAATATCAGTGATGAGTTTCCTCATGATAGCAGAATCATCTACTACAAGCACTCGGATCTTTTCAACCATAAAGATTAGAATTCCTCAAAGAGATATCTTATCTTTGTTTCTAACATTTCTTTATCAAAGGGTTTCATTAAATATTCATTTGCCCCTGCCATTATAGCTTCAATAATATTTTTTTGTTGATTTTCTGTAGTAACCATCATGACCTTTATATGAGACCACTCTTGATTTTCCCTCATTTTCTTTAAAAATTCATACCCATTCATCACAGGCATATACCAGTCAAGAAGTATAAGCTCTATATCAGGATGTCCTTTTAACATCTCCAAGGCCTCTTCTCCATTTTCAGCCTCAAGAACAATAAAACCAAGTTCTTCAAGATACTTTCTTTCAATTTGTCTTATAGCTTTGGAATCATCAACTATTAAAGCTTTTTTCATCACCAATCCAAAGGTTTAGCTAAAATTTCCCGCACCTTAAGATTAAAAAACATATTAGAAGGTACTGCTTTTATTACAGCCACTGTATCAGCTCCTCTTGCTGTACCTGCAACTGCAATAACATCTTGAGGGGGAATTAGCCCAGCATCACATGCCATAAGCACAATTTCTACACAGACCTTTAGCCCTTGCCCAAAAATTCGCAAAGTCTGAGCAATTAAAGCCTCTTCAGAATAGTGAAACTGACCTTTTATAGCTGCACCTAACCCACGAAAAACCATAGTGCCTGTATAGACCTTGGCCCCAAGTTCTTGTAGCCTTTTTCTTGTCTCCTCAGTCATTTCAATAGTCCCTGGCTCTCTAAAACCTACATTATGTGTCACAATAACCAAATTAACCCCTTTATCTTTTAAAGCCTCAGCAAAAAGAAGCCCAGTATCACCAAAGGTAGAGGCAACAACTATATCTCTCAAGGCTTTTTCCTTTATAGCTTCTAAGACAACCTCAAGACATGCCTGAGTATTTTGTGGACCAGGTTTTGCAAAGGATACATTCATTTTACCCCACCCTCTCTAAAACATATCCAGGCTTAATATCTCTCTTTTCTAATTTTATTATAACACCTTTTTGAGGCAAATGAAGGCTATCTTTTAGCTCTTTAAAAAAATCTTTGGCAAACTCTAAAGCTTCCCTTTCAGTAAAATACAAATCAACCTCTAAAGTACGATCTGAATAAGAAAAATAGGCCTCAACCAAACCCAAATATTGAAAAAAAATTTTTAGGGTAAAAATTCTTATCTTCTCTCCTTTTTCTTCTGGCTTTATTTCAAGATAACCCCAAGATTTTTCATCTTGAAAGATAAAGGGAAAAAAAATAACCTCCTCTTCTAAATGAGGGGGCAAAAATTTAATATCTTTACCCAAAAGCTCCTCTAAATTTTTAATTTCCTTAACTTTTTCACCCTTTCTCTCCACTATGCCTCTCAAAATTTCTGTAAACAAAGAAAGTTCCTTATTTAAAACCTTAGAAGATACACCTTCAAATGAAGGCTTCTCTTTTACCAAGAGATAGAGCAATCTGGAAGGAATTTCTTCTTTTTCACTACTAATAACCTGTAAAACTATGGGGCCTTCTGACTTAAGCACCCTTACCCGTATTAGGTCGCCTACTTTTAAATCCTCAGGATTAAGTGTGCCTCCTAAACGGGCTTGAAATTTATAGCCTCCAAGATCTAAATATAGGAGCTTTCCCTCTATTTGAAGCACCCTAATAGTTAGTTCTCTACCCGGCCGAGTAAATAAACTCCATAAATTCTCTGGTAAATAAAAAATAGGAGTAGGTGCTGTTATTTGCATAAAAGCTTAGTTAAATTAGTTTTTTTGTTTTTAAGAGTAATTCCACTTCTCCTTCGGTAAGTCCAGTTTGTTTGGCAATTTCTTTAATCTTTAGCCCCCTTTGATAAAGTTTAAAAACCTCCTCTTTAGGATTTGAAGACGAGGCAGAAGGAGAAGTTTCTTCTTTTTTCTTTATCTCTCTTAATTTATTTACAAGCTGATGGGCCCTCTCTAAACTTTCTTCAAGCTCATCAATAGGAAGATTCAAAAGTTTTTTGAATTTCACATATAAGAATATCAGAAACACTAAGATTACTACATCAAAGAGGAGTAAGAGAACAATTAAAAACTCTTTATTCATTACACCTTTAATAATACTCCTTCTAATTCAATTTTATCTGGTGAAAAGGAAAAAGAGCCTTTTTTCATAGTCTCAAGAAGATGCTCTTCATATGCCCTTATTTTTTCTACATCTTTCCAAAAGATAGGATCCTTTTTATTATTAATCTCATTAAGAAAAAATTCTCTTAAGAAAACTCTGTTTGCATAAGCTTTTTTATAATCTTCAGCCCTTTCAAAATATAAGTATATGTCTATTTTTAAAAAAGTTTTTTCATCCAAGGCAAATAAAAAATTAGGAAGTTCAAGTTTAAAGGGAAAAGGTTTTGCTAGTGAAGTGGTATTAAAAACTATTTCTCTTTTAACTTGGGATGCACCTGCTACCACTTTAGCCCCTTTTTCCTCTTCAACCTTCTTTTCTTCTATAGAGCCTTTAGAAGGCAGATTTGTCTCTTTTTTGTTTCCTTGAAAAAGAGAGCTTAAAACAAAAATACCCAAAAGGAATATCAAAACTAAGAATAATAAACTAATTAAAAATAAAAGTTTTTTAAAGTTAAATTGTTTTGACTCTATTGGCTGCTTGTCTAAACCTTCCTTTTCCTGCTCTAAAAGCTCTTTTATTAATTCCTCGGTCTTTTCAGAAGAAATTTGCTCCTGAGGTTGATCTTGAGATGCTTGAGTTAATTCATCCTTTTTATTTTCTTCCAAACTAGCCTCCAAAGATCTTCTCTAATTTTTCTTTAAGGGTTTCTGGTGTAAAAGGTTTTACAATATATTGGCTTACTTTATATTTTATTGCCTCTAAAATATTTTCTTTTTGAGCTTCTGCTGTTACCATAACAAAGGGTATATCCTTTGTGGCCTCATTTGATCTTACTGCTTTTAAAAGTTCCAAACCACTCATTTTTGGCATGTTCCAATCTGAAATAATCAGATCTACCTTTTCTTTTGAAATTATATCTAAAGCAGTGGTACCATCATCAGCTTCTAAGATATTTTTAAAACCAAGTTGCGTTAAAATATTTCTTATAATCTTTCTCATGGTGGAAAAATCATCAACCACAAGGATTTTAAGATTTGGATCAAGGGGCATAGTCTTCCCTCCTTATTTAATTATTTTTTATTTCACTATCAATTTTAAAATAAGCTCGTAATTTTAAAAGGGCCTGTTTAAGAATTTGAGATATTCTACCTTCTGTATACCCTAAAACCTTAGCTATCTCCTTCATATTCAAATCTTCATAATAATATAGAGAAAGCACCAACCTTTCCTTTTCTGTCAAAAGCTCTAAAGCCTCTTCAAGTTTAACTTTGAGCTCCTTTAATAAAACCCTTTCAAAAGGATCATCTTCAGATGAGTTTGTAGCTATAAATTGAAAAATATCCTCTTCTTCAATTTCAGGCATCTTTTGTTTAAAAGCTGAAATATCTATAAAAGAGATTCCCTTTATCTCTTCTAATAGCTTATAGTAATCATCTAAAGAAATCCCAAGAGATGCTGCTATTTCCTCCTCTGTGGGTAATCTTCCCAATTTAAGATATAATTCTTTGACCTTTTCTTCTAATTCAGAATTTTTATCCCTTACGCTTCTTGGAACAATGTCAATTTTACGTATCTCATCAAGCATTGCACCTTTTATACGGTATTCTGCATAGGTTTTAAAGGCCACTTTTTTTGTGGGGTCATATCGGTGATAAGCCTCTATGAGCCCTAAAATTCCTGCAGAAACAAGATCTTCCTTAGATAAAACAGGCTGTCCAAAGTAAACATATTTAGAGGCTAAATGACTGATTCTTGGTAGAAGTTCCTCTATCAGTTTTTCTAAAGGGGGCAAAAAGGTTTTTTTACTAACCATACCTTCCTCACCTTATAAACTTGAAAATCTCTCTAAAAAGTTTTCTAACTCGCTTCCTTTACCTCTATAATTTAAAAGCTTATAAGCTATCTCTTTTATAGCTACACTTACTTTTGCCTGCTCACAGAGTTTTAAATAGGGAATTTGCAATTGTATAGCTTTCTTCACACATTCATCATAAGGTAAAACTCCAAGATAGATTAATCTAATACCTGGTAGAAACTTCTCTGCCACATATTGAAGTTGAGAATAAATCTTCTTGCCTTCACCCTCATCTCTTGCCATATTTACTACTATGTGAAAATCTTTAATCCTGTTTTTCTTAAAGAGAACTTTAAGATAGGCATAGGCATCTGCCATAGAGGTGGGCTCTGGTGTTACTAAAACAATTCTTTCTTCTGCAAGTTGAGAAAAAAAGAGCACATTATCTGAGATACCAGCAGAAATATCAAAAAAAAGATAGTCATAAGGAGAAAAGGCTTCCTCCATTTGAGAGCGAAGTAAAAGCTTTTGATTAGTATTTAAATTAGTTAATTCTGAGACCCCTGAACCAGCAGGAACTACAGAAAAACCATAATCAGTTTCCAAGATAATATCTTTTAAAGATAAGGTGCCATTAAGAACATAGCGAATATCAAATTTAGGAGTAAGCCCAAGCATAATATCTACATTGGCTAATCCTAAATCGGCATCAAAAATCAGTACTTTCTGCTTTAGTTGCGCCAGAGCATAACTTAAATTTATCACAAAACTTGTTTTTCCTACTCCTCCTTTACCACTTGCTATGGAAAAGCTTTTCATTTTCTTACCTCCTTTCCTCCTATATGTTTATTAACAACCCTTTTGAGAGCGTTTCAACTAAATGTTTCTCTTCGCATAACCTAATATCTTCGGGGATTCTCTCCCCTGTTGAGAAAAAAAGAGGCATAGGTATATCCTCTCTAAGTATCCAAAAAAGTGGTCCTCCTTTATTAAGTCTATCTAAAAAGCTCAAAATTAGTCCCTCTACAGGAAGGTCCTTTAGCTCCTGCCATAAATCCCAGCTATTTTCATAATGTTCAGTAGCCCTTATTACCCAATAAAATCGCAAAAAGGGATATATTTTATAGACCTCTTTTAGCTCAAGTACAGAAAATTTTTTACCCAAACTGGGAGTATCCATTAAAATAAGATCATACTCTTCTTTGATTTGAGAATAGTATTTTTTAAAATCATCCCAATCACTTTGTAAATAAGGGATCTCAAGAAATTGTGAAAGTTTTTGAGTCTGTTCTTTTCCACCAATTTTATAGTTATCTACACTAATTATTAAAATCTTGGCGTTCTTTTTAACTCTATACCAGAAGGCAATTTTAAATAAAGATGTAGTTTTCCCAACTCCTGGTTCACCTATAAAGACTTGAAGTTTGGAAAGGGGAGAAACACCCTTTTTTCTCAACTCCTCTTTTATAAATTGAGTTATCTCAAGCTTAGAATTCTCTATTTTTAAAGCTATATCTTCAGGTACCCCTTCTCTTATAAGATTTAAAAATAGCCCCTGGTTTTTTTGATACTTATAGATATCTCTAAGAAAATTTTTAATTTCTAAAAGTTCTTTCATAATATCCTCATAGCCAAAAGAAGCTTTCTCTTGATAGGTATTAATACTCCTATTTTCCTTTATAAGGGTTTCCTCTCTATCCTCATCTTCAATTGCTGCAATTACCTCATAGAACTCCTGCCCATCTTCTGTGATTTTTCCAGAATCAAGAATAACTGCCTCTTCCCCTAATTCTTCCTTTACTTTTCTTAAGGTTTCTAACATATTTTTGCCTCTAAATTTCTTAATTCTCACCTGCTAATCCCTCACCAATTTAATTACTTCTAAAATTTCAACTTCTATATTACTGGGGATTTCTGCTTGAGAAATAACGGCTATATATTTCAAAGACCTTTCAATAAGTTTTCTCAAATGTCTTCTTATAGTAGGGCCACATAAAATCACAGGTAAAAGATTTT
>JBKBMM010000016.1:11063-13168 GCA_046295835.1 Caldimicrobium sp. | reverse complement strand
AAAATATTAATTCCAGAGGTGTCGTCAATATATATGGGAAGCTCTGAAAGAATGCTTGCCGCATGGATAATCTTTTGCCAATCAGCTGGCTCTAAAGTGCCAGTTCTAAATTTTTGGAAATTAACCCTTCCTTCAGCACAAAGCATACGAGAAACAAGCTGTTCTTTACTCATCTCTAAAGAGAATATGGCAGCTCCCAGCTTGGTTTGCTTGCAAGCTTGTCTCATAATGTCTAAAGCTAAGGCTGTTTTTCCCATACCAGGGCGAGCAGCAAGAATAATAAGATCTCCCTTTTGAAGCCCAGCAGTAAACCTATCCAATTCATAAAAGCCTGTGGGAATCCCAGTAATTAAATCCCCTTTTTGGTATAAAAATTCAAGGTGTTTGATGGTGTCTTTTACTATATCTTTGACAGAGGCAAAGGATTCCTTTTTACCATAATAAGCTAATTCAAAAAGTGCACTTTCTGCAAAATTTAAAAGCTCAGCTGAATCCTCCTGAGAATGATAACAACGATATATAAGCTCTTGACTAATCCTAATTATTTCCCTTAGAATACTTTTTTCTTTAATTATTTTGGCATAGTGGACTAAATGAGCCGATGTGGGTAAAAGGGATACCAATTCTGTCAGATAAGAGGCACCTCCTACATTCTCCAGTTTTCCCATTCTCTCAAGCTCATTGTAAGTAGTAACTATATCTATAGGTTCATCCCTTTCAAAAAGATTTAAAAAGGCTTGATATATATATCTATGAGAAGCAGTATAAAAGTCTTCAGGTTTTAAAAAGTCAATAATTTTAATGAGTGAGTTAGGATCTATAAAAATACTTGCAAGACAGAATTTTTCAGCTTGTATATCTTGAGGAGGAAGTAATTCAGTAGGTAAGCTTTGAATAGGGCCTTTTAGAGTTCCTTCCTTTACTCCTCGTTTTTTAGGCATTTATTTTTCTTCAATTATTTCAACTTTTATAGGAACAATAACCTCTGAAGAAAGCTTAATCTTAATTTCATAATTCCCCACCATCTTTATAGGCTCATCTAAAAGAATATTTTTTCTGTCTATTTCAAATCCCTTCTCACTTAGAGCTTTGGCTATGTCAACAGCACTAACAGAACCATAGAGCCTGCCTTCCTCTACTACTTTTCTATAAAGAGTAATAGAGAAGCCTTGTAACCTTTCTGCTAAACTTTGAGCCTTTTTTCTTTCTCTTTCTGCCTTTGCTAAGGCTATTTTTCTTTCTCTTTCTAATGCTTCTATACTTCTTTGATTAGCAAGTATGGCTAATCCTTTAGGAAGAAGATAATTTCTGGCAAAACCGTCTTTTACAGTAACTACATCTCCAGCTTTCCCAAGTTTGGGAATATCTTTTTTCAGAATTATCTTCATATTTAACCCCTCCTACTCAATTTCTACATCTGCTACAAAAGGCAAAAGTGCCATAATTCTTGCTCTTTTGATAGCTGTAGTAAGTCTTCTTTGATGATAAGCGCAATTGCCTGTTTGCCTACGATGAAGGATCATACCCTTTTCATTAATAAAAGCCTTGAGTAATTCAGGGTTTTTATAATCTATTACTAAACTTGGATCTGCACAGAATCTGCAAACTTTTTTTCTGGGAAAAACCCTTTTTTTAACGGTAATATTATTTTCCATTCTTTAACCCCCCTAATTTTGATTTTCAGGCTTATAATGGTCTTCTAATTTCACTAAAATAAACCTTAATATCCTTTCATCAATTCTAAAAAAATTTTCTAATTCCGTGGGAAGATCTGCTTTACCATAGAACTCGACTAAAATGTAAAAGCCTTGTTTCTTTTTTTGGATTGGATAGGCTAATTTTCTCATTCCCCATTCTTCAACCTTTAAAATACCTCCCTCTTTGTTTTGAATGATCTGACTGAGTCTCTCTAAAATTTGAGCTTTTTCTTCAAGGCGATCAGGGTGTAAGATAAAAAGGGTTTCCCATTTACGGATACGGTTAATTTTTGGAATCTCAAGCATAAACCATACCTCCCTTTGGTCTTTTTGGCCCCCTGCCTTTTACAAGGAGCAAGGAGATAAAATGGGCGGTGGAGGATTTGAACCTCCGACATCCACCGTGTG
>JBKBMM010000016.1:0-11053 GCA_046295835.1 Caldimicrobium sp. | reverse complement strand
TGTGAGGATGGCGCTCTACCCCTGAGCTAACCGCCCAGCTTATCTTCTTTTATATCTTACTCCAAGATTATTTTTTTTCAAGTAATACCCCACCATACTCAAAAATACCCCCTACTTTTATCATAATCTATCAAAACCCTTGACTTTTTAAAAAACATAATAAAATTGAATAATAATTTATATTTATCAAAAAAGAGGAGGAGAGGGTATGTGGAGGGGGCTAAATTTTGTTACTAAAAATTTGGTTTTTTTTATTCCCTTATGTCTTTTATTGGGTTTTATCTCTGGGTATCTTTTTGATTTGCAATTTCTTAAAAATTTTGCTTTGTTTTTTACCTTTTTAATGATTTACCCTATGATGGTAAATCTAAAATTTAAGAAAGTATTTGAGGGAGGTGATTTTAGAGTAATACTTACCGCGCAAATTTTAAATTTTTTGGTAATTCCTTTTTTGGCTTATGGAATTGGTCTTTTATTTTTCAAAGATAACTATTATTTAACTTTAGGTTTATTAATGGCGGGGCTTGTGCCTACTAGTGGAATGACTATTTCCTGGACTGGTTTTGCTAAAGGTAATATTGAGGCTGCTATAAAAATGACTGTTATTGGTCTTATTCTTGGTTCAATCATGCTTCCTTTATATGTTCAAATTTTAATGTCTGCCCATATTAATGTAGATGCATGGTACATTTTTAAGCAAATTATTTTTGTAATCTTTTTACCCATGATTGCAGGTTATTTAACCCAACAATATCTTATAAGGAAGTATGGCCAATCTAAATTGCAAAAGGAGATAGCCCCCAAGTTATCGAGTATTTCAACTTTAGGTGTTTTGGGCATAGTTTTTATTGCTATGGCTCTTAAGGCTAAAGAGATTTCCTCTCAATTTTCATTAATACTCTACATCTTTTTACCACTTCTTATACTTTATGCTTTAAATTATCTTTTAGCTACGGTGGTAGGCAAAGTATTTTTTAAGAGGGGCGATGCCATAGCTTTAGTTTACGGTACAGTAATGAGAAATCTTTCTATTTGTTTAGCAGTAGCTATGATGACTTATGGAAAGACAAATCCCGAGGTCGCTTTAGTAGTTGCTTTAGCCTTTATTATACAGGTACAATCAGCTGCTTGGTATGTTAAACTCTCCAATAAAATTTTTGGGGCGCCTTAAGTATTTTTTTCTCTTGTTTTCTTTTTTATTTAAGGTATATTTCAAAGCATGCATTATTTTATATATCATGCTGGAGAGCTTTTTTGTGAAGAGGTACCTGTTAGAGAGATCGTAAAAAGGTTTGGAACCCCTCTTTACATATACTCTGCTAAGACTATAAGAAGGCACTTTAGAGTTTTTGATTCTGCCTTTAATGGGATCAATCATTTAACCTGTTATTCTGTGAAAGCTAACTCAAATCTTGGTATACTTGCGCTGTTACGACAAGAAGGGGCAGGAGCAGATGTAGTCTCCTTAGGTGAATTAAAGAGGGCTCTTAGGGCTGGAATTCCTTCTCAGAAAATTGTCTTTTCTGGAGTAGGTAAAACTTCTGAAGAGATGGAATTTGCTCTTCACGCTGGAATTTTGATGTTTAATGTGGAGAGTGCTGAAGAACTTGAGGTCTTGGGTGAGATTGCCAAAAAATTGAAGATCAAGGCCCCTTTTGCTCTTCGAGTAAATCCCAATGTAGATCCAAAGACACATCCCTATATCTCTACAGGGCTTAGGAAAAATAAATTTGGCATTCCAGAAGAGGAGGTCATCTCCCTCTATTTAAAAGCTAAGGAAAACCCTTATCTTTTACCTATTGGACTTGATGCCCATATCGGCTCACAACTTACGGAAATTTCTCCTTTTGTTGATGCGGTAAGAAGGTTGAAAGAACTTTGGCGGGAACTTAATTCAAGAGATTTTGAATTAAAATATCTTGATTTAGGAGGTGGCCTGGGAATTGTATATGAAGCTGAAGAACCTCCACTGCCTGAAGAGTATTCAAAGAGCATAGTTGAAGAATTAAAGGATTTGCCTATTACCCTTATACTTGAGCCAGGTAGAGTCATTGTAGGTAATGCTGGAATTTTGGTAACGAAAGTGCTATACACTAAGAGCAATAAAGAAAAGAATTTTGTCATAGTTGATGCTGGAATGAATGATCTTATCAGACCTGCCTTTTATCAAGCCTATCACAAGATAATCCCTCTTGAAGATAGAGGAGAGGAAGAGATAATTGCCGATATTGTGGGACCCATTTGTGAAAGTGGGGATTTTTTGGCAAAGGAAAGAAAAATTTCCAAAGTAAAAAGGGGAGATTATTTAGTGGTAATGAGTGCCGGTGCCTATGGGTTTGTTATGAGTTCCAATTATAATTCTCGGCCAAGGGCTGCTGAAGTTTTAGTTGATGGAAATCAAGTCTTTCTTATTAGAAAAAGAGAAACTATTGAGGATCTTTTTGCCTTAGAAAGTATTCCAGAAAACTATATCTAATGTTTTCCTCTAAAATTCCTTTAAAATACGATCTCAATTATTATGATTATCCTTTACCTCCTGAGGAACAAATTGCCTATTATCCAGCTCAAGAGCGCTCCGCAAGTAAACTCTTAGTAATTAACAAAAGAACTTCTCAACTCTTTTTTCATGAACGATTTTCTGAAATAGAACACTATCTCAAAAAGGGTGATCTTCTTGTTTTGAACAATACTAAAGTTTTTCCAGCAAGGCTTAAATTAGTGAAAAGCACAGGGGGTGAGGTGGAGGCACTTCTTTTTCAGAAACCTAAAGGTTTTTACTTTGAGTGTACCTCTCTTTTTAAAGGAAAAAGGCTAAAGGTGGGACAAATTCTTTTTTCTAAAGATAAGTCTTTAAAAATTACCCTTTTGGAGAATCTGGGTGAGGGTAAATTTAGGATCTTACTTGAGACAGAAGAAAAACCCTTAGAAGAACTCCTTGTAGAGATCGGGCTTGCTCCTCTTCCTCCTTACATAAAAAGGGAGCCAGAGAAAAAAGATTTAGATCTTTATCAGACCGTATACGCAGAAAAAGAAGGCTCAATTGCTGCCCCTACTGCTGGTTTCCATTTTGATATTCCCCTTTTAGAACATCTAAAAGAAAAAGGGGTAATCTTAAGCTATATAACCCTTCATGTAGGTTATGGAACCTTTGCCCCTATAAAACATAGAGATATTAGACTTCATAAATTAGAACCTGAATATGTAGAGGTATCAGAAGAAGCTGTAGAAGAAATAAAGAAAGCCCTGAAAGAAAAGAGGAGAATTATTGCTGTGGGTACTACAGTAACCAGAACCTTAGAATTTTTAGCAAGATACAACTTTAAGCCTTATTCTGGTCCTTGTAGCTTATATATCTATCCAGATTTTGAATTTAAAGTGGTCTCAGCCCTGGTTACAAACTTTCATTTACCTAAGTCTTCACCTCTTCTTCTTGTCTGTGCCTTTGCCGGAAGAGAGCTTATTTTTAAAGCCTATGAGGAGGCAACAAAAAGGGGATACCGCTTTTATTCCTATGGGGATGCTACTTTTATTTATGATGACCAAACTTTAAATAGGTAAGGGGGAAAAAATGGGTGGTAGGATTAAGAGAAGAAAGGGCTTTTCTTGGAAAAAGTCGCTTTATTTTTTAGGAGATAGCTTAGCAAAAGAGATTATATGGTTGATAAATAGAAAAGGTTTAATAGTTATCCTGTTTTTTTTACTTGCTTCCTGCTTGGGGGATCCAGGACAAAAGGGAATAGAAAAAGTTGGAGAGGAAATAACATGTCCTGAGGGTTTTAAAGTTGTAAAAGTAGAAAAGGTTATTGATGGAGATACAGTGGTCTTAAGAGGTGGTGAAAAACTAAGATATGCTGGTATAAATACTACAGAATTGCACACAGATGAGGGGCCGCCACAACCCTATGCTAAGGAGGCATTTTTGAAAAATAAAGAATTAACTGAAGGAAAAACCCTTTGTTTTGAGAAGGCTGTGAAGGAAAGAGATCGCTTTGGAAGGCTTTTAGGAGAATTATATTTTCCCAATGGAACTTCAGTTTCAGAACTTCTCCTTAAAGAGGGATTAGCCTTTGTCTGTTATTACGAGGGAGGTAGTAAATATTTTGAGAGATTGTTACCAATTCAAAGAGAGGCACTTTCAGAGGGGAAAAATCTCTTTTCCTATGTGAATAAACCCCAAGGGCAAAGTAAATTTATCGGAAATAAAAAAACACGAAGGTTTCATCACCCTCAGTGTTTGGAGGGAATAAAAATCAAAAAGAAAATAATATTTAACAATCTAAGGGAAGCCCTGTGGGAAGGATATTGTCCCTCAAGGGAGTGTATAAATTTAATCTTTGCTCCTTAATGTTTCTTTGGTAAGATTACCTCTAAGCCATTTAAGTAGGGTTTCAGTACTTTGGGAATTTTAACAGAACCGTCTTCTTGTTGATAGTTTTCTAAGATGGCCATAAGTGTTCTTCCCACGGCAAGTCCTGAACCATTGAGAGTGTGCACATAGAGAGGTTTTCCGCCTTTTTTAGGTCTGTACCTAATATTAGCTCTTCTTGCTTGGAAATCTTCAAAATTAGAACAAGAAGAAATCTCCACATATCTATTTTGACCTGGGCACCAAACTTCAATATCATAGGTTTTGGCGGAAGCAAAGCCTAAATCTCCTGTGCAAAGCACAACTACTCTGTAGGGCAACTCCAAAAGTTGCAAAACTTCCTCAGCATCAAGAAGGAGTGTTTCTAATTCTTCATAAGATGTTTCAGGAAGTACGAACTTAACTAATTCTACTTTATTAAACTGGTGTTGTCTAATAATTCCTTTGATATCTTTACCGTGAGCTCCTGCCTCAGCTCTAAAACAGGGTGTATAGGCTGTGTAATAAAGGGGTAAGTCCTCTTCAGAGAGGATTTCATCTCTGTGAAGATTAGTAACAGGCACTTCTGCAGTAGGTATCAGATAATAATCCCAATCTTCCAGCTTAAAAAGATCTTCTTTAAATTTAGGAAGTTGTCCTGTTCCAAACATAGAGGCCTCATTAACTATAAAAGGGGGTAAAACTTCAATATATTTATGTTTTTTGGTATGAAGATCTAACATAAAATTGATTAATGCCCTTTCTAATAAGGCTCCTTCTCTGAAATAGACTGTAAATCTACTTCCTGTAATTTTACTTGCTCGTTCAAAATCAAAGATTCCTAAAGCTTCTCCTATCTCCCAATGGGGTTTTGGAGGAAATGAAAAAGTAGGCGGATCTCCAAATTTTTTAACTACCACATTATCTTTATCGGATTCTCCCAAGGGGACACTTTCATGTGGTAAATTAGGAATGAGGGCCAAGGTGTCAAAAAGGGATTTTTCTGTAGAACGTAAATCTTCTTCAAGCTTCTTGAGTTCTTCTCCTAAGGCCCTAACTTCTTCGGCTAATGCTTGGGCTTCTTTTTCCTTTCCTTCTCTCTTTAGCCTTCCTATTTCTTCTGATTTCTCCCTTCTAATGTGTCTTAAATTTTCTACCTGCTGTAACAAAGCCCTTCTTTTTTCATCTAAAGCTAAGACCTCATCAACAGGATAATCCCCTCCTCTTGTCTTTAATCTTTCTTTAACAAATTCTGGTTTTTCTCTGATAAGCTTTAAATCAAGCATAGACACTAAAATACCTTATTTTCTAAAGCCTGTCAAGGGAAAAAGGGAGGCACTTGGAAAGAAAAAGAATTAAAAACGTTTTAGTAGGGAAGCACCTTTAAGTTTTGAATATGCTTTGAGATAAAAGGTTTCGTATAACTCTTTGGAATAGGGTTCTACCTTTATATTGGAAAGATTTTTTTCGGGAAGATATTTTTGCAAGGCTATAAAGGAAAAACCTTCTAAATAGGGAAGCATCAATTCAAAATCTTCTTCACTTACAAGTGGTGGATAAAGGGTTATTCGGATTTCGGTTTTTTGGGGATAAGCCCTAAGATAATTAAGTGATCTTTCCACCTTAGCAAAATCCCCACCTATACTTGCATACTTTTCAGGTGATGTCTTAAAGTCCATAGCTACAAAATCTATAAGTTTTTCCTCTAAAAGGTATTTTAAAAGTTCTGGATTAGAGCCATTGGTATCAAGTTTAATAGGTAGCTCTAAGTTATATTTTATAATCTCAATTAGCCCTGCAAGTCTTTTCCCCCAAAGAGTAGGTTCTCCACCTGTAATAACTACCCCTTGAATAAATCCCTTTCTTTCAGATAGATTTTTTAGAATTTCCTCTTCAGAAAGCTCTGGAAGTTCTTGATAATATTCAGGCAAAACAAGCTCAATATTGTAACAATAGGGGCAACGGTAATTACAAGTATAAGTATAAATTACTGAAGCAACCTTTCCAGGATAATCAACAAGACTTGTTCCTCTAAATCCTTTAATCATTATCTAAGTTTTCCTCGTTAAGTTTTTCTAAAATTTGGGGATTAAGTTTAAAGGAATGTGTTTCTTTGGGGAAAGAGCCTTCTTTTACTTCCTTTATATAGGAGGATAGGGCCTCTTTAAAAAGGTTAAAACCTTGAAGATAAGTTTTTGCAAATTTAGGTCGCATCTCTGAAAAAAGCCCAACTACATCATGAAAGACAAGGATTTGACCATCTGTGTGAGGACCTGCTCCAATACCTATAGTGGGAATTTTAAGTTTCTCTGTAATCATTTGAGCTAATTCAGCAGGAACACATTCTAAAACAAGGGCAAAGGCCCCTGCTTCTTCTAAAGCTATGGCAGATTCGATTAATTCTTTTGCGGTTTTAACATCTTTTCCTCTAACCTTTAAGCCACCCAATTCCATACTTCTCTGAGGGGTGACTCCAATATGTGCCAAAACGGGTATGCCTGCTTTTACTATGGCTGAGACAGTAGGGGCAACCTCTTTTCCACCTTCTACTTTTACTCCATGGCATCTTCCTTCCTTTACAAATCTTCCAGCATTATAGATAGCCTCTTCAAATGAGACTTGATAACTTAAAAAAGGTAAATCTCCTATACGAAGGGTATTTGGAGCTCCCCTTTCAACTGCCTTACAAAATATAAGCATTTCTTCTACAGTAATGGGATAAGTATCAGGATAACCCAAGACCACCATACTTGCAGAATCTCCAATAAGAATAAAGTCAAATCCCACTGCTTCAGCAATTTTAGCTGAGGTGAAATCGTAAGCGGTAATAGCAACTATTTTTTCTTTTCCCTTTTTTTCAAGTAAGCCCCAAGGGCTTAATTTAAATAGAGACATGGAGAAGATTTCTTTCTTTAAGATATTTTTCTCCTAATTTAGTGATAACTCTTCCGCGCCTTGTTCTTGCCATAAGGCCTAATCTGATAAGGGCTGGTTCACAAAGAGTTTCTAATTCTTCTGGACTAATTTTTGAAGCCAAAGCTAAGGCATTCAACCCTACAGGACCTCCCTTGTAAAATTTGTATAATGTAAGGAGACATCTTCTATCAGAATGAGTTAATCCCCATTCATCTATGTCTAAAAGTTTGAAAAACTCCTCAATGTCTTTATCCTCAACCTCAAGGGGATCATTCTTGGAAGGCTTCTTTTTATGATAAAGAAATTCTCTTAGTCTCCGTAATAAATTTAAAGTCTGTCTTGGGATTCCTTTGCCTGCTTTGGCTAATTTTAGCGCTGAGGATTCGGATAGCTTAAGACCTAAGTTTCCAGAAGCCTTTAAAATTATGTATTTCAATTCTTCTTCTTTGTAATAGTCTAATTTAAAGGAAAGGAGAAATCTGTCTATGAGTGGGCTTAAGAGTAGATTAGGCTTATTAGTAGCGCCAATTAAAGTAAATTTTGGAAGGGAAAGCCTTATAGTTTTTGCACTTTGATTTTTCCCAATCAATATATCCAAAGCAAAGTCTTCCATAGCTGAATAGAGAACCTCTTGACAAGGCTTGGGCATTCTATGAATTTCATCTATAAAAAGAATATCTCCTTCTTTGAGATTAGTAAGGATACCAGCAAGAGTTCCTGGTTTATCTATGACAGGACCTGAGGTGATTTTAAAATCCCTTTTTAATTCTAAAGCAATAAGACGGGCAAGAGTAGTTTTCCCCAAACCAGGAGCCCCTATAAAAAGCGTATGGGGAAAAATGTCTTTTCTCTGTTTAATAGAGGAAATATAGATAGAGAGTTCCTTTACAATTCCTTCTTGCCCAATAAATTCAGAAAGACTCTCTGGTCTAAAATTCCACATTATTTCTTTAAAAGAATACCTAAAAACTTTAAAAGGTCAAGTCTTTAAATTTAAATCTTTTAAAGACTTAGGTTTTTAGGTCATGTGTACTTGACAAATTTGTATTAATTAGTTATTTTTATATGTAGAAAGGGCCCGTAGCTCAGCTGGTTAGAGCCACCGGCTCATAACCGGAAGGTCCCAGGTTCGAGTCCTGGCGGGCCCATTTATAAATCATTATGCCTTTAAAGGTTAAAGATTTTTATAGCCTCTTAGAAAATTTAGCACCCCTAGAACTCTCAGAAAAAACAGATAATACTGGATTTCAAATCGCCTCTTTTGAAGCAGAAGTTACAGGAATTCTTTTATCTGTAAATCCTCTCTATTCTTCACTCTCTTTTGCTAAAAAAGAAGGTTTAAATCTCATTATTACTCATCATTCTCTTTTTTACAAACCCTGTTCTAAAATCATCTTAGAAGAATATCCTGGCAACATAATTTATTATGCTGTTAAAAATGACCTTAATTTAATTTCCTGGCATACTCCTTTAGATAAAATTGCCTTTGGAGTGAGTGAAGCTTTAGCAAAAGAGCTTGGTTTAGAAACACAGGACTTTATAGTTTCAGAAGGAGAGAATTATGGATATGGTAGGGTAGTAATTTTTAAAAATTATGTTAAGCTTTCAGCTTTAGCTAAAAATATTAAAGAAATTTTACAAACTTGGGTAATGCTTGTAGGAGATCCAGAGAGCAAAATTACAAAATTAGGTGTCTGTGGTGGATCTGGAGGTTTTCTAAAGGAATATCTCAAAAAACAAAACATTAATACCCTTTTAACTTCTGATGTAAAATACCATCAAGCAGTTGAAGCTAAGGAGAGTGGATTTAATTATCTTCTCATAGATCATGGGGTTGGTGAATCCTTTGTGCTTAAAGTTTTAAAAGAAAAAATTGAAGAATTTTTAAAAAATAAAGGGGTTTTTATGAAGGTTATGATTTTTAATGAAGAAAGCCCATATTTAATTATATAAACAAAGGGGGAGGTATAAAAGAATGCAAGAAGATATTGCGCGACTTATTGAACTTCAAAAGATAGATCTGGAAATCCTAAATTTAGACAGATCTATGGCAGAAATTCCTCAAAGTTTACAAAAGGCTAAAAAGAATAGGGAAGTGCTTCTTCAAAAGCTCAATTTACTTGAAGAGATTATAAAGGAGAAGGAAAGGCAGAAAAATCTTTTTGAAGAGGAGCTTAAGGAGGAACAAAAAAGACTAAAGCAAACTCAAGCAAGATTAACTCAACTAAAAGGGTCAAGAGAATATCAAGTCCTAATTAGAGAAATTGATGAGACAAAGAAGACTATTCGTCTTAAAGAAGAGGAAATCTTAAAATTAATGGAAGAATTAGAAAACTTACAAAAGGAAAAAGTAAAATTGGAAGAAGAATTAGCGAAGGTTCAAAAGATTTTAGATGAAGAAAATAAGAAATATGAGCAGTTCTGTGAAGAAATTAAAGCACAAAAGGCAGTGCTTTTAGAAAAGAGAAAGGGCATATCTCAAAAGATTTCCTCAGGGATATTAAAAAGATATGAAATGATTCGTGAAAAAAAGAGAGGCATTGGGATTGCAGCTGTTGATGGAGGTATTTGTGAGGGTTGTTACATGGCAATACCTCCTCAACTTTATAATGAGCTACAAAAGGATAATCAGTTTTTTGAGTGTCCTTATTGTAAGAGACTTATTTATTACAAACGACTATATCATCAAGAGGAAGAAAAAGCTATAGAAGAAGCTTCTTAATCATTAAAAATCAATGATTTTTAAAATTCCAGAAAATACTCAAGAATTAAGGGAAATTCTAAAAAAAATAAGCCAAATATTAAGTTCAGATAAAGTGGGAGCTATACCCACAGAAACCTTTTATGCCCTTGCTTGTAATCCCTTTTCAGAGAAAGCTTTAGAGAAACTTTTTTCCTTAAAAGGAAGAGAATTTAATAAGCCTATTTTGGTATTACTTGGCCATTTAAATGATTTATCCTTAGTTGTGGCCAGGGTGCCATCTTTGGCTTTAAAATTAATTAAGGCCTTTTGGCCAGGGCCTTTAACCCTTGTTTTACCAGCAAAAAAAGGTCTCCCCAAGTTGCTTACTGCCAATCTGGATACTATTGGGGTTAGACTTTCCTCTTGCGAGATTACCAGAAAAGTAGCTCAAGCCTTTGGTAAACCAATTACAGGAACAAGTGCAAACGTTAGCGGGGAACCACCCTGCAAAACAGTTAGTGAAATAAGTAAAAAATTTCCTGAAATTGACTTTATTTTAGATGGCGGTCCTGTTAAAAGTGAAAAACCTTCTACTGTGATAGAAATCTTGGATAAAGAGATTAAATTAATTCGTGAAGGAGTCATATCCTTTGAGGAGATAAAAAAAATTGCCTATGGAGAATAAGAGATGAAGATTGCTCTATGTGGTAAAGGGGGAGTAGGAAAAAGCTCCGTAGCTACACTACTTGCCCTTTCATTTTTAGATGATGGTTATAAAGTTTTAGCTATTGATGCTGATCCTAGCCCTCATTTGGCAAGGCTTTTAGATGTAAAAAAGGAAGTTACTCCTATAGCAGAAATGTCTGATCTATTAGCTGAGAGGGCAGAAAAATCAGGACCCTATTATACTCTAAATCCAAAAATAGAGGACTTACCGGAAAAATTTGCTGTTATTAAAGATAATCTCAGACTTATGGTGCTTGGGGCTATAAGGACAGCAGGAGGGGGTTGTGCCTGTCCAGAACAAACGGTGTTAAAGAGATTGCTCACTTATCTTCTTTTAACTTCAAAAGAGGTTGTAATTGTGGATATGGAGGCAGGGGTTGAGC
>JBKBMM010000015.1:0-13281 GCA_046295835.1 Caldimicrobium sp. | reverse complement strand
TCAAACTATTTTTTTTCCAGTAAGATTACTCAAGGCAAAAGAGTATATAAAAAATTGTTATATCTTAGAGTTATTAGAGACAAAACATCGTATGGAACAATTTTTTCCTGATCTCCTCCCACAAATAAGATATATTACCTTGCTTGAAATCCTAAACATAAATAGAGAGCAATTGAAAAATTATAGAAAAGAACTTTATAATTTTGCCATGGAATTAAGAAACATAGAGAATTTAAAGATTTATCAGCTCCATCAACATCTTTTTGAAGAAACTTTTAATTTAAATTTTGTAAAAGATATCCCAGAAAATTTAGTTTTAGCTTCAATTTTAAGGTTAATAATTGCAGAAGATATAGATGCGAATCTTTTAGAAGTGTCTCTTGCTTTAATTAAATTTTCAAAAGATTGGGATAAGTTTATAAAGGAAAAAATTTTATATTTGGAGGATTTGCAGGAACAAATTGAAGAAATTAAAGAATTGGAAAGAGAGGAACTCTGGGATGTTGAAAAAAGAATGAGGACATTAAAAAAGCTATTTCCTATGTTAATTTGGGGTGAGGATTTAAATATAGATACTCTTCTTGTGAGTGAAGATAGAGTTTTAGTAGAATTATTAGAAGAAAAACTTCTTAAAGAATTGATTTCTCTTTCAGAGGAAGTTACTCTTTTAACATTTAGTGAGCCTTTAAATGAAAAAATAGGTATGCCATTAAAAAAGGATTTCCCAATTTTTACACAGCTTCTAATGGTTGGACCTCTTGTAAAGTCAGTGATCTAAATATGGTTGAAATATTTTTCTTAGTCTTGTTTTTTTGTCTATTATTATCTATGTTTTTTTCTGCAAGTGAAGCCAGTATTTTTTCTTTATCGCGTTTAGATCTTGCGGCACTTAAAAGTTTGGGAGTAAAAGAGAAATATAATGAGTTGCTTAGAAATCCTGAACAACTGCTATTTGCTTTACTTGCAGGAAATGAATTAGCAGACTATTTTGCCAGTTTTTCCTTTGCCACTGCACTTACTTTGGTATTAGAAAATGACTTTCGCCCCTATGCCTTTATTTTGTTTTCTTTAGTAAGTTTTTGGATAGGAGATTTTTTCCCAAAGGTTTTGGGATTTCGCTTGCGCTCACATTTAGTGATAAAAGTTCTTCCCCTTATTTATCTTTTCTATAAGCTTTTTTATCCTGTAAGAACTTCTCTTTTTAAAATCTATCTCAAAATACAAAAAGTGTTACCTGAAATCAAAGCACATAAAGAGTTAGGGACTTTTTCACCAGTAGAACAAATAATACTTCATGCCTTAGAGCTTGCTTACCAGGAAAAGAAAATAAGTCTTACTGAGAAGGAGTTTATATACGGACTTTTTCTTTCTGAAAAAATTCCTGTATCAGCTATAATGACTCCGCGCTCAGAAATTGTCGCTTATAAGGACCAACCCTTAACTTTAGAATTAATTGAAAAATTAAGACTACTTCCATACAACAAAATACCAGTTTATAAAGAAACCTTAGATGAAGTAATTGGTATTTTATATCTTAAAGATGTTATAAAAGCCTTTTCTCAAGGGGTTGTAATAAAGGATAAAAAGCTTTCAGACTTCACTAAGCCTGCCTTTTTTATCCCTGAAAATTTTAGAGTGCGTGACCTACTTTTTGAATTTCAGCGTAGGCATCAAAAAATTAGTTTAGTTGTGGATGAATATGGAGTTATTAAAGGCTTGGTCACTTTAGAAGATATTTTAGAAGAACTTTTTGGTGAATTTACTCAAGAAAAGGAAGAAATAATTTTACCTATTAAAGAGATAAAAGAAGGGCATTTTCTCCTTTCCGGAAAAATTCTTTTAGAGGAGTTACGCGAAGAATTAAATCTTTTTTTAGAAGAAGAAATTATAGAGAATGCCAAAACTTTAAATGGATTTCTGCTTATACTTTTTAAAGAAATTCCTAAGGAAGGAGATAGGATATTTTATCAAGATTGGGAGTTTGTAATTAAAAAGGTAAAAAAGAGAAAAATTCTTATAGTTGAGGCTATAAAAAGGGAAAGATGATTGAAGCTCTATTTTCCTTTTCTATTTTTATCTTTTTGGAAGCTTTTTTTGCTGTAAGTGAGATTGCTTTTATCTCTGCAGAAAAGCTTCTAATTGAAAGAATAGCCAAAAGGAGTAAATTGGCTAAAATTTGTCTCAAATTTTGGGATAATCCAGAAAAATTATTTACCACTACAACCCTTGGTTTAACTTTGAGTATTGCAGGAAATGGTATCTTTACTACATATTTTCTTTTAAAGGAATTAAAGGGATTATCAGCTCTTATTGCCTCTACTGCCCTTCCTTTTTTAATGTTGTCCTTTGGGCATATTTTGCCAAAAAGTTTTGGGAAAAAATTTTCCTATCCCCTTGTGCTTTATTTAGCACCTATCCTCTACATGGTATCCTATATCTTTTATCCTATTTATTATGTGAATCAACAAATAAGCAAAATCCTTTTAAAAGAGGAGGAAAAATCTCATCCATATTTTTTGACTAAGTTTAGAGAAGTTTTTTCTCATTTAATTAGCTATGAGGAGGAAATCGATTCAAAAGAAAAAGAGCTTATGTATAAAATTTTAGAATTTGGGAAAAAAAAGGTTTCCCAGATCATGGTGCCTTTACCCAAAATTAAAGCTCTCCCAACTGGGGCAACAATTGAAGAGGCCTTAGAATTTAGTAGTAAATATAATTTTTCCTATATTCCTCTTTATGAAGAGAATTTAACAAATATTAAATATATTGTAAAAATTCAAGACCTTTTAGGAAAAACCCTTTTAGAGAGAGAGGCTTCTCTTTTACCCTTTGCCAGAATTCCTCTTTTTATTCCTGAGATAATTCCAGCTCACGAGGCCTTAAAAACACTTCAAGAAAAGTCCCAGGAAATTGCCATCGTAGTGGATGAATATGGCTTTGCTACGGGACTTATCACTGTTGAGGACCTAATTGAAGAGGTTTTAGGAGAATTTTGGGATTCCTTAGACTATTATGAACAAGAATTTAAAAAATTAGATAATAATACTTATTTAGTAAAGGGATGGATCGAGATTGAGAAGCTACAACATCTTGGTCTTTCTATCCCTTTAGGTGATTACGAAACTCTAAATGGTTTTATTTACCATTTATTAAATAGAATTCCCCAAAAAGGTGAAATCATCCACTACGAAAATATGGAACTATATATCCAAAAGGCTCAGCCTCAAAAGATAGAGGAGGTAATCATTAAGTTAAAAAAATAAATCAATAGTTTTCTTTTTGAAATTTTCTCTCTCAAAGGAGGGAAACTCACCCTCCCAATAAGATAATTCTTTAATTTTCCAGGTAAGATGAAATAGATTGGTCTCAATTTCACCCTTGAGGGTTTCTCTATTAAAAGTATATTTTCCCTTAAGCGCCTTTTTCTCAAAGCTAAGCTCCTTTTCTTTTAAACCAAGAAAAAATAGAGGCAAATTTTCAGCTATATGATCCTTAATTTTTATATAATACAATTTTTTCTTAGCTAAATCTATAAATTGTAGAGTAGCCTCACCTCTTTTCCAGTAAAGATAATATTCAGAAGCTAAAGGTGGTCTAAGGATTAAGAGATAGCTATCTTTGTTTAGAAAAAAGGTACCATAAGCCCCACCTTGCTTTATATTATCTAAAAAAAAGATTTCTCCTTCTACAAAGACCTTGCCAGTTATTGTCCGCTCTGTTAATCCCTTTTCATCCAA
This sequence comes from Caldimicrobium sp., assembly GCA_046295835.1. Taxonomy (GTDB): domain Bacteria; phylum Desulfobacterota; class Thermodesulfobacteria; order Thermodesulfobacteriales; family Thermodesulfobacteriaceae; genus Caldimicrobium. The sequence continues at coordinate 9,544 of JBKBMM010000015.1, read as the reverse complement.
ATAGGCATATATTTCTCTATAGGGTACCTCTTTTAAGGCACATCCTAAAAGGAAAGCAAGAACTATAAAAAAAAGGAAAAATTTAGAAACCTTTAGGGGCATTTTTCTAATTTGTTCTTTAATCTCATTTTTTCTTTTTTGTGTAAGGTTTTATCATAGGCCTTTTTATATAATTCACAGGCTTTTTGGATCTTCCCCTTTTTTAAGTAGGCATCTCCTAAATGTTCCCAAATGACAGGTTCATCAGTTTTTGCATTATTAGAGGCCTTTTCTAAATAAAATATGGCCTTCTCAATTTCACCCTTTTTAAAATAGAGCCAACCAAGGCTATCTTCAATATAAGGGTCATTTGGCTTTAATATATTTGCCTTCAATAACAACTCTTCTGCTCGAGACAGATCTTTTTCTAATTCAACTAAGCTGTAGCCTACAAAGTTTAATATGTACGCATCTTCAGGAAATTTTTGCAGTAAAGGTTCCACTAATTCAAGAACCTTTTCATATTCTTCTAAACAGGCAAAATTACTGGCTAAAGCCAAAATTAATTCTGGATCTTCTGGAAATTTTTTAAGGGCATCTTTTGCAAGGTCTCGCCCCTCTTCACAGAGATCTAAATCTTCATAAGCATGGCTCATAAATAAAAGGATACTTTTTTCAGTTGGTTTTTCTTTTCTTAAATCCTTTAAAAAGGTTTCCGCTCTGTTTAAATCCTTTTTCTTTAAGATTTCAAAACTTCTTTTTTTGGCCTCAAGGGCCCAAGGTGAATCTAAGGGTATTTCTTGATAAATTTTCAGGGCTTCTTCCTCTTTTCCTTTGTATTCTAAAGTCAAACCAAGAAAAAATAAAAGCTCAGGTTGTTTTTTTTGTTTTGATATATATTCTTCTAAAAGTTTTTCTGACTTGTCCCATTCTTTTTGTTCTAAGTAAAAACCAAGGAGTATTTTGAGAAAATCATTATCTTCAGGATTCTTTAAAAGATAGTTTTTTAATATCTTTTCAATTTCTGCAAAGGCAGAAATACTCTCTAAAAAGTTAAGGGTTTCCATTATAAGGGGGCGATTATCCGGAGATAGCTCAACTGCTTTTAAATAAGACTCTTTAGCTGACTCTAAATCTTTTTTTTCTTTAAATATTCTGGCCTTAAATAACCAAATAACACTTGATTCAGGATGATACTTTTGAAGTTGATTGAGCTTGGCTAAGGCTTGATCCCAATCTTTTTGTTGTAAATATATGGAAATCAAAAGACTTAATAATTCATTATCTTTAGGATTTTTTTCCAGATAACTTTCTAAATAGGAAATAGCTTTATTAGGGCGATTTTGTTGAAGATAGAGTTTGCTTAGTAAGAGGGTAAGATCTCTGTCCCAAGGATCTTTTTGATACAAATGTTCACCCAATTTTTCAGCAGCCTTAAATTTTTGAGTTTGAATATATAGAGAAAGAAGCATTTTCTTGAGAAAAGGGGATTTTTTCTCTAATTCTATAGCTTTTTTGAGATTCTTTTCCACCTCTTCTAAGTTATCAGTAAAGATTTGAGAAAGAAGAAAATAGTAATAAGCCTTTTCAGCAGAATCATTTTTTGCCAAACAAGGAAAAGGAGAAAAAAATAAAAATAGAAATAAAAAAAATAAATAAATTTTATTCCTTGTAAGGTAGGGCTTGAGGATAAATAGCTGCATCTGGTAATTTCTCCTGTAAAAATTTTCTTAATTTTTTTATTAGTCTTTCTTCAATTTGTCTCACTCTCTCTTTTGAAATACCAAGTTTTTGAGAAAGTTCGTTTAAAGTTTTAGGTTCTTCAGCAAAGAGTCTTTCATAAAAAATAATATAATCTTTACCACTAAGATTGTAAGCAAACTCTTTTAGAATTCGTTTAAAATTATTTAAAATCTCTTCTTTAGCATAACTTTCTTCGGGGGTAGGACGGGAGTCTCTTAAAAAATCTCCTAAGGTGTCATCTGAGTCATGACTTATAGGGGCTTCTAAACTTAAGTCCTGACTAAACATTCGCATTTCCATTTCTTCTACTTCTTTTTCTTTAACACCCAATTTTTGAGCTATATCCTTAGCTGTAGGCTCAAAGCCAAGCTGGGCTAATTTTTCCTTTTCTTTACGAAGTTTATAAAAGAGTTTCCTTTGAGCCTGAGTGGTCCCCATTTTAACTAATTTCCAATTATCCATAATATATTTAAGCATGTAAGCCTTAATCCAAAAGGAGGCATAGTAGGAAAACTTAACCCCTTTGTAAGGATCAAATTTTTTTACTGCCTGCAAGAGCCCAAGATTTCCTTCTTGAATAAGATCAAGAAAATTATAAGCCCAAAATTTTTGAAATTCTAAAGCAATCTTAGCCACTAATCTTAGATTGGAAACCACAAGTTTATATGCTAAGCGAGGATCTTTAGTTTCATAATAGGCCTTTGCAATAGCTTCTTCTTCCTCCCTTGAGAGAACAGGATATTTTGAAATTTCTTGAAGATATTTTTGGAGAGGGTCAAATTTGGCAGGAAGTTTTCTTTCTTCTTCTAAAGGGGTAGAGGATGGAGAAAGTATCTCTAACTCTTCAACTTTTTCCAATAGTTCTTCACTTGAGTTTTTAGGATCCATATGATTTTATTTTAGCATTTTTTTATTGCTTTTCAAATTACCTATTTGAGATTAAGCAATTTGTGTAATTGGATTTGAAATCGGATAGGTTTTTTAGTCATCAAAATCCAATTAGATAACTCATGGGGAGACATTTTTCCATAAACTGGTGAAAAGAGACAATTTACCCTGGAAAGTAAATCATACCTCTCTATTATTTCTAAACTCCAATCAAAATCCTTTTTGTCTTGTATTATAAATTTTACAACATCTTTCTTTTGTAAAAAATTAAAATTATTATAATTATTAAAATGACTCATCTGAGATGAGGGCGTTTTTATATCCATAATTATCACTACATCCTTAGGGACATCTTTTATGCTCAATGAGCCATTTGTTTCCAGAGAAACTACAGCCCCTTCTTTAATTAGATCTTCCATTAGGGCTAAACTTTCCTTTTGGAGAAGTGGTTCTCCTCCAGTAATGGTTATAAAGGGTATTTCAAAATAATTTTTTTGCCAAAAGATTATAATTTCTTTAATAGATTTCTCAACAAAATTACTTCCAGACTTAGCATAAGGTGTATCACACCAACTACAATTAAGATTGCAGCCATAAAGGCGTATAAAGAGGGTAGGATATCCTATAAAAGGACCTTCTCCTTGTATGGAAAAAAATATTTCAGAGATTTTAAGACTCACTATTCATAATATGTAGCAGAGGCTTTTTCCGTTTCATAAACAGTAACTTCTTTAACCTTAACCTGGGGAAATCCTCTTAGTTTTTCTTTAACCCCTTCAAAGATAAAACGAGCTAAATTTTCTGAAGAGGGGTTTTTTTCTCTAAAATAGGGATGATCGTTTATAAGCCGATGATCAAGTTCCTCAAGGACCTCTTTTAAAATTTTTTTAAGATCTTTAAAATCAATAAGGATTTCTATTTCATTAAGTTCTTCTCCCTCTACGATTAATTCCACTGTCCAGTTATGTCCATGAAGGTTTTCACAAGCACCTTGATAATTTCTTAGAAAATGGGCTGAAGAGAACTGATCTTTAACTTTAAGTTTATACATGTGCATAGATATAAGGCGGCGCGGGGATTTGAACCCCGGATTCACGGCTTTGCAGGCCGTCGCCTTACCGCTTGGCTACGCCGCCATTTTTATCTTTTCTCTTATCTTTTTTTAAAAAGTATAATATACAAATTTTAAATTGACAAGAGGGGGTTAAACCCCAACTTTTTAGCTTATCTTTATTTTTTAAAGAGAGAGATTTAGTAAAACTTATAGTTGTCATTTTTCAAAAGTGTTTTATAATAAAGTCTCAAAAGCTCGGGGCGTAGCGCAGCCTGGTAGCGCACCTGCCTTGGGAGCAGGGGGTCGGCAGTTCAAATCTGCCCGCCCCGATAGAAAATTAAGATATTAAAATATTTGCGCCCGTAGCTCAATTGGATAGAGCATTGGACTACGAATCCAAAGGTTGCAGGTTCGAGTCCTGCCGGGCGCGTAGCTTGAAAAAATAAGCATATAATATAAAATAATAATAGCCCGGGTGGCGGAATAGGTAGACGCTGTGGACTTAAAATCCACTGGAGGACCGCCTCCGTGCCGGTTCGAGTCCGGCCCCGGGCATATGCCCTTTGAGGTTAAAAATGCCTATCTTTGAATTTAAATGCTTAGACTGCGGTGAGGAATTTGAAATTCTTCTCAAAAACAAAGAAGAATCAGCTTCTGTTGTTTGTAAAAAATGTGGCTCTTCAAAAATAGAAAGACTTTTTAGTGTAGTTCACTCTATCCTTAAAGGAGATTTCAGCCCATTAAAAACTACTGACAAACCAAGGATAGCGGAGTCACATACCTGTCCTACGGGAAGTTGTACCCATCTTGAACTTCCAGGGTATAAAAAATAATTTATGCTCAACCTTCTTGTCTCTATAAAACAAGTTCCTGATACCACAAATATAAGAATAAATCCAGAAACAGGTACTTTAGTTAGAGAAGGTGTACCTTCTATCATTAATCCTTATGATGTAGTAGCATTAAGCGCCGCTAATCAATTGAAGAATAAATATGGAGGAACAATTACTGTTATAACCATGGGGCCTCCTCAGGCAAAATATGCCTTGAAAGAGGCTGTGGAACTTGGAGCAGATAGAATAATCTTACTCACAGATCGAAAATTTGCCGGTGCAGATACCTTAGCCACAAGTTATACCTTAGCACAATTGATTAAATATTTAGAAAAGGAAAAACCCTTCCATTTATATTTTTTTGGTAAACAAGCTATTGATGGAGACACAGCTCAAGTAGGTCCTGGAGTTGCAACCCGTTTAGGTGTGCCTGTAGTTACATATGTTTCCAAAATTATAGATTTGGATATAAAAAAAAGAAAAATAGTTCTTCAAAGAAAAACTGAAAAGGGCATAGAAGTACTGGAGGCTCAACTACCCGTACTTCTTACCTGTGAAAAAGATTTAGCAGAGATTCCCTTTGTTCCCTTTTCTGAAATTTTAAAAGCTATAAAAGCAGAACCTGAAGTAATTGGGGTAGAGGACAAAGTGCCTTTTGAGCGGGATAAATTAGGGCTTAAAGGTTCTCCAACCCAAGTGAAAAAAGTTTTTACACCTGAGCTTAAAAAAAGAGGGAAAATTTATAAGTTAAATGAGGTTCCTATAAAGGAAATTGTTTCAGAAATAACCGGAATTCTTAAAGGAAAGGGGATCTTGTGAAAGAGGTTTGGGTTTTTGTAGAGCAAGAAGAAGGAAATATTCATCCTGTTTCCTTTGAGTTATTAGGTATTGCAAATAAATTAGCAAAAGATTTAGAAGGTGTAGCTTGTGCAGTCCTATTAGGAGATAAAGTTGAATCTTTAGTAGATAAAGTATTTGCATATGGTGCAAAGAAAATTTACCTTATGGAGCACAAAGTTCTTGCTTATTATAGACATATTCCCTATGCAAAATCACTTTGTTATTTAGCTAAAAAATATCAACCTGAAATTTTACTTTTGGGTGCAACTCCCTTAGGAAGAGATTTAGCAGGAGGTGTAGCAACTCTTTTAGAAACTGGTCTTACTGCTGATGTTACAGAACTAAGTATTGATAAGGAAACCCAAAATCTTCTTATGACACGCCCTGCTTATGGGGGAAACATTATGGCAACCATTGTCTGTCCTAATCACAGACCACAGATGGCAACTGTCCGTCCAAGAATTTTTCCCCTACCGGAGAAGAAAGAGGGTTATAGAGGAGAAATTGTTAGAGAAGAAATAGAATTAAGTGAGGAAGAGGCAGGGGTTAAAAGAATTGATTTTATTCCTAAAGAGAAAACAGTTAATTTAGAGTATGCGGAAGTGATTGTAGCTGGAGGAAAAGGTCTTGGTTCCAAGGAGGGCTTTACGAAATTAAAAGAGCTTGCTCAATTATTAAACGGGGAGGTTGGGGCAAGTAGACTTGCTGTTGAAGCTGGTTGGATTTCCTATGAGCATCAAGTGGGACAAACGGGAAAGACTGTTAGACCAAAAATCTATTTTGCCTTTGGAATTTCTGGTGCTATTCAACATAGAGCAGGAATGCAAAATTCGGATTTTATTATTGCAGTAAACATAGATGAAAGGGCTCCTATTTTTCAGATAGCAGATATAGGCATTGTAGGGGACTGGAAAGAAGTAGTTGAAGCCTTAATAAAGGCCATAAAAGAGGTAAAAGGTGTCAACCTATAAATTCGATGTAGTCATAGTAGGGGGAGGGCCTGCTGGTCTTGCTTGTGGTATAAAATTGGCTGAAAAAGGATTAAATACTCTCCTTCTTGAAAGAGGAAGATTTTGTGGGGCGAAGAATCTTTTTGGTGGTGTCATTTATACTGCCTCAATTAAGGAAATTGTTCCAGAATTTCCTGAAGTAAGCCCCTTTCCAGCGGAAAGACCTGTTACTGAAGAAGGGTATATTTTCTTTTCTAAAGAAGGGGTAGTAAAATTTCTACACTCAAAAAAGAATTCATATGAAGCTTTTACTGCACTTAGAGCAAAATTTGATAGCTTCCTTGCAGAATACGCTCTTAAAAAGGGTCTTCTTATTGCTACTAAAACTAAAGTGATTGATTTTCTTCAAAAAAATGGAAGTGTATGGGGAGTAGTAGTTGATAGGCCCAAAAGTTATCAAGATTTAAGTCCTGCAGAAATTGAAGCCAAAATAGTTGTTTTAGCAGAGGGGGTAAACAGAGTTCTTACAGAAAAAATAGGTTTAGCTAAAAGAGAATTTTTTCCAGAAGAGGTAGTTTTAGCTGTAAAAGAGGTTTTACAATTGCCTAAAGATCAAATGGAATCACGCCTTGGGGTTTCGGAAAATAAAGGCTTGGCTTGGGAACTTTTAGGAGAAATAACCTTAGGGCTTCCAGGAACAGGCTTTCTATATACAAATAAAAATTCAATCTCCTTTGGGATAGGAATTTTTCTTAATTATTTAGTAAATCTTAATTTAAAACCTTATGAAATCTTAGAGAAAGCCAAAAGCCATTCCTACTTAAAAGAACTATTTCAAGGAGCAGAGGTTTTAGAATACGGAGCTCATCTTATACCTGAGTGGGGTCTGCATGGTTTGCCTAAACTCTATGGAAAGGGTCTGTTAGTCATCGGTGATGCTGCAGGTTTAGTTAATCCCCTTTTTAGGGAAGGGACTAACCTTGCTATCTATTCAGGAATTATGGCAGCAGAAACAGTGAGTGAAGCCTTTGAAAAAGGGGATTTTACTGAAAAAACTTTGAAAGGCTTTGAAGATAGACTAAAAGAAAGCTATATATATAAAGATCTCCTTTTAATTAAGGACCTTAAAACTTTCCTTTTTAAAAATCAACATCTTTTTAATCTTTATCCTCAATTACTTTATGATATCTTTAATCTTTATTTTTCTGCTCAAGGGAAATATAAAAGGGATGTAATAAAAGAAATTTTGAGTATAATAAGAAAAAAAAGAGGTTTTATGGGTATTTTAAAAGATATATTTAACTTTGGAAGGCTTTTTTGGTAAGTAAGATGTTAGATAAACCAGTAAATATAGATGAAAAGATAGGGAGTGTTAAATTTTATGTGGATGAAAGTTATGCGCATTTAAGAATTAAAGATGAAGCTATTTGTTATAAATGTAAGGATAAGCCATGTCTTTATTTTTGTCCAGCGGGAGTTTACAGGTTGGGAGAAGGTAAAAAGATTTTAATAAGTTATCAGGCGTGTCTTGAGTGTGGTTCCTGTAGAGTAGGGTGCCCTTTTAAAAATATCCTTTGGAATTATCCCAAAGGAGGATTTGGGGTAAATTATAAATTTGGATAGGTAAATATGGAGCGTCTAACTAAGCTTTACTATTATCTATTACTTATATTTGTAATTATTTTTAGTCTTTATATTCGTTTTGATGATGTAAAAATTTGGAAGGCAAGAGAACACCAATTTTTTTATAAAGGTGAGCCTCTTTATAGTGAGTATGACTCCTTTTATTTTGCAAGAAATGCTTTAGATATAAAGGAAGGGCTTTTTCGTCATGGAGAAATTGATCATTTTCGTTTTTTTCCAGATAATTCTTCTCAAGCTAAACTTTCAGAAAAAGAGCCTTTTTATCCTGAATATTCCCTCCCAGGGAATTTCATAAGTTATCTTTTTTATCTTTTACATAAAATTACTGGGATAAGTGTAGCTTGGTTGACCTATTATCTCATACCAATTTTGGCAACAACTGTAGTATTTCCTCTTTTCTTTTATTTTAAACACTTAAAACTTCCCTTAGCAGGAATTATAGGAGGCTTAGTTGCTGTTTCTGCTCCTATGTATTTAGGAAGAACTTCTCTTATGCGTTTAGATCATGATGTATTTAATTTAACTTTCCCCTTTTTAATTGCCTTTTTTTTCTATAGGTTTTTTGAAACCAAGTCTTTAAGAGCTAAATATTTTTGGATTAGCCTCTCAAGCCTTTTTCTACTTCTTTATTATCTTTGGTATGCCCATTCTAATCTCAATTTTGTGCTCATTTTAAGTTTCCCTTTTGTTTATATCTGGGGCTATTTTAAAACTTTCTTTAAAAAAAGTTCAACTCCTTTCCTATTTACTAAACACGATGCAATTTTCTTAACTATATTAATACTTCCCCAGATTTGGTATATTTATTCAGGTCCTTATTATCTATATAAACAAGTAATTACCCTGGTTTTTAATATTAAAAGTCCTACCTCAGTAGATATACTCTTTAAAGATTTCCCAAATATATTTATGTCAATTTCTGAACTTTCTAAGCTTAATTTTGACGAGGCTATTTCTGCTGTTATATTTAATAAAATTTTGGGAATAGCTGGGCTTATTGGAGCTTTTTTATTATTTATATTTCATTTTAGGCAACTTATTTTTCTTCTACCCTTTTTTATAATTGGTTTATTAGTTTTTGTTTCGGGAGCGAGATTTGCTATGTATCTTTCTCCTTTTCTTGGTTTAGGTTTAGGATATTTAGTCCATTTTTTATTTGAAAAGGTTTTGCCCTATTTAGAAATTTTTAGAGAAGAAGGAAAGCAAAGGATTGTGGTATTTTTAGTTGGTCTTAGTGTATTTTTTACAGTATTTATTGCTCAAAGGGAGTCTATTGGAATGGTGAGCACACCTAAAGTAGATTCTGAGCTTGTGAAAGATATGGAATGGTTAAAGGAAAATACACCTAAAAATGCAGTAATTTGGAGTTGGTGGGATTATGGATATGCCTTTCAACTTTATGCAAGAAGAGCAGTTTTTCATGATGGAGGCACCCAGACAAGTCCTAAAACCTACTTTATTGCAAGATCTTTTACCACTTCTGATCCAAAAGAGGCCTGGTATATAACTTCTTTTCTTAGCAATTATGGCCTTACTGGCCTTGCAAAGATTATGAAAGAAGGCCTTTCAGCAGAAGATGTTGTGGAAAAAGTTAAAAGCGGTGATTTTAATAA
>JBKBMM010000014.1:0-13789 GCA_046295835.1 Caldimicrobium sp. | reverse complement strand
TCACCAAGTTGTAAAATCTTGTATGATAAAAATGTATTATCTTATTTAGATCTTGAGTGTTTAGTTTTTTGTGCAGAAAGATTTGTAGAAAGATTAAAAACTAAGGTCTCTCACTAATCTCTTGCCCAAACTTAAACCCTTTATTTGAACTCTTTACTTATTTCCTGGCTTCTTTTCCAAGCCTCTTTAACTGCCTCGATAACAATGCCAGGGAAACCTTTTTGATAAAGAACTTCTAAGGCAGAAATGGTAGTTCCACCAGGGGATGTTACCATCGCTTTTAGTTGATAAGGATCCTTTTTTGTCTTTTCTATCATTTTAACAGTTCCTTCAAGAGTGGATAAAACTAAATTTTCTGCAATATCTCTGGGAAGCCCGCATCTTACTCCCGCATCAATTAAAGCTTCAATAAATAGTGCTACATAAGCAGGACCACTTCCTGAAAGGGCAGTAATTGCATCCATATATTCTTCTTTTACAAAAATTACACTACCTATAGCTTGAAAGATTTCTTCAGCTTTTTTTAAATCCTCCGAGGTGGCTCTTTTTCCCATTGCTATGGCACTAACACTTTCATGAACCAAGGCACAAGTATTAGGCATAACCCTTATTATAGGGGTCTCTTTTGGAAGTCGTTTTTCATAAAAAGACATAGGAAGTCCTGCTGCTATAGTGATAATAAGATGTCTCTTAGGATCAACTTTTTCCTTTATTTCCTCCAATACCTCAGCCATTACTTGAGGCTTCACTGCTAAAAGAATAATAGAACCTTTGTCTAAAACCTCAAAATTCTTTGGAGTAGTTAAAATTCCATAAAATTCTTCTAAGTATTGTCTTCGTTCATTAAAAGGTTCAGAAACTAAAATATCCTTTGCTTTAAAGATATCTTTTTCTAAGAAGCCTTTAATTAAGGCTTCAGCCATCATACCCCCGCCTATAATCCCTAATTTTTTCCTCATACTTTGCCCCTCTTTGCTTTGGTATTGCAATTTTTTAATTGAATATAACACTTTTCTTTACTTTTACACTATGTACAATATAAAATTATAAAAAAGCCCCTTTCCCGGGAGGGGGCTCGGGAAAGGGGGTTGTAGAGAGGGGTGAGGTGTTATGAGGGGAGGGGGTTAGGGTATAAAGGGAACATTTAAGAGTTTTAAAGCTAAATATGTACAACCAACAACTGCTACTCTTTTTACCCAAATAGGGCTAAGCCTTTTGGCTATTCTGGGACCAATAAATCCTGCAGAAACTGCACCTATTGCCATAAAAGCAAAAAGCAAGAGATCTGTCTGACCAAAAAAGTAATATCTACTTGAGGCCATGAGGGTATTAAAAAAGATAGCAAGAAGAGAGCTACCTACGACCACATAAATAGGTAAGCCCATAATAACTGTCATTAAAGGAACAACAAAGGGTCCACCTCCAAATCCTCCAAGACTTGAAGCTACTGCAATTATAAAACCTCCAATAGCACCAACTACCATATTTGCATTAAACTCTTCTCCCCAAAATTCTATTTTCATAATTTCACCTCCTTAACTACCTTTTTGTTCTTTAGCTTTTTTAGCTTCAGCAGCTCTTTTCTTAAATTCTTCTAAAATCTTCTTTTCTTTCTTAGATTTTTCAATATAGCCAGGAGTTGTCTGCCAGAACATAAGAGCGGCAAGGATAAGAAGTACTATTCCAAAGACAAACTTATACTCTGCAAGGGTTATAAATTGATTTAATAAAGGTCCAAAGAAACCACCAATAGCCATAAATATTCCAACGGTTATACCAAGTTTCCAATTTATAAAGCCTATTTTTGAATAGTTATAGATTCCGGAACCCTGACTAAATAGCACAGAAGGCATAACTGATCCTGCTACTACTCCGTGAGGTATATGATAAATTAAGATTAAAAGAGGATTTAAAATAAATCCACCACCAGCTCCCATAATTACTCCAAAGGTACAAATAGCCAAAGCTAAAATAAGTGGCCCAAGAAAATTCGTAGAAGTTCCTGCTACAGGAAAATATATCTTTGGAAAACTAACTTCCGTTGTAAATTTAACAGGATCACTCTTAACTTCTTTATTTACTACAGCAAGGACAGTATAAGTGCGTGGTGGAGCATTATCTGGAAGCCTAAAAGTTGCTTCAAAGGTTCCATCTTCTTTGGTAGTTATTTTGCTTAATACAAATATTTTGCTAAAATCTTTCATTCTCGTTTGAATTAATCTTGCTACCTCTCTCTTTAACTCCTTTTTATCAGTTATACTGGGCAGAGGCTCACCTCTTGAACCAATAATAGCTCTAGTAACAGTAGTCTTCCAAACCTTAACCTCTGAAACCACTTTAGGAGGGGTTATAAAAGCATAATCTGCGTTTGATTCCTTTAAAAACTCACCAATTCTCCACTTCTTATCAGCTTTGTACTTCGCATATACCTCCTTAACAGGTTTTTCCTCTACAGTGCCATTTTTATCTATTTTAGCGATATAATCCTCTGAGATTAAAATTTGATAAAAAGCCGGAATTTCTTTGGAAAGATAAAACTTAAAATCTTTTCTATCTAAACGAGAGACCTGAACTTTACTATCAACTGAAGTAATTTCAATAAAATTGACCTTCATTCCCGGAGGAACTTTCCCTGTAATATGAAGTGTGTCACCCCCTCTGTATGTTTCTTTATCAAGCTTTACCTCTACCTTTAAAGGTACTTGCTCACTCTCAGCAGTTTGTGCAAAAACCTGAGTACAAATACCTATAAAGGCTAACATAATCAATACACCTAAAAACGAGAGGAACCTTAAATTGTTTCCTTTCATTCCTTCACCTCCTTCAAAATTTTTCAAAATAGTTAATATGCTTCTGGTAATCCCTCACCTATCCATAAACTCACCCCCCCATTCTTTCATAATTTTCATATTATTATTTATTTGCAAAAAATATTCCTAAAGAAGGAAAGAGTTTCTAGTTGTCCTTATATTTGAATTAAGAAGGAAACTGTTCCTTTTGGAACAGTTTGTTGTCCCCTTTTGTTCCCTTTGGAACAGTTTGACCTAAAAAAATACTCTCAAAAATGTCTTTTAAGATCTTTTCTTCAGGCATAATTATTGCTTTAATTTTATGTAAAAAGCAAAAGGAGAATATCTATGGCTTTAAAAAACAATGGGAAAATATGTAACATAGTATTATCAACAGATGGATCTGAATTTAGTAGAGGAGCTGAAGTAATTGCTTTAGATATCGCTGAAAAATGCAATGCTAAATTACATATTATTAATGTCATATTCTATAATCCAGAATATATGAGCATGGCAATTCAGGAGGTGGAAACTCAAAAAAGTAAAGCAAGGGAGATTCTGACAAGAGTTAAGAAGGAAGCCTTAGAGAAAAATATAGAGGTAAATGAAGATATTGTTTTAGCAGAAGAGATTGAGAAGGGGATAGTTGAGGCTGCTGAGAAGTATAATGCAGATCTAATTGTTATGGGAAGAAGGGGTATTAGAGGTTTAGCTAAATATTTTATAGGGAGCGCAACATTAGGAGTACTTGGGTTAGCCTCTTGTCCAGTTTTAGTTGCTCCAAGAAATTCCCATTTTAAAGGTAAAGAATTTTTGGTGTGTTTCGATGGATCAAAAACCTCTTTGGCAGCTTTAAAACTTGCCTGTGAGATGACCATAAGATTAAATTTACCACTTTCTATTCTTACCATTGCAAAAGACCTTACTGAAAAAAATCAAGCAGAAGAAAATTTAAAAAGGGCAGAGGACTTTATTAAAGAGGCAAAATGTAAAATTAAAGATTTGATTCTACATATAGGGGATCCTGCTAATCTGATTATAGAGGTAGCAAAGCAAAGGGATGTGGATTTAATTGTATTAGGCAATAGAGGACTAAAGGGTGTAGCAAAAATGGTATTAGGTTCTGTCTCGGAAAAAGTTTTATCAAAAACAGATAGGCCAGTACTTATTGTAAAAGTTTAAAAAGTAAGGAGGAGCCTATGAGTGAGAGAAAAATTGTTTACAGTCTTTGTTGTATGTGTACTGGTAGATGCCCTATCATGGTTGAAGTAGAAGATGGTGTCATAAAACATATATGGGGGAATCCCCATGTTTTTGGATCAAAAGCCCTCTGCCCCAGAGGAGCAGCAGGGGTTGCTTTTGAATACGATAATGAAAGACCACAGTATCCCATGATTAGGGATGGAGAAAGGGGTTCAGGAAAATGGAAAAGAGTGAGTTGGGAAGAAGCCCTGGATTTTATAGCTGATAAACTCAAAAATATTATTGAAACTTATGGAGCTAAAGCTATTGCCTTAAGTGATAGAGGTGGTCCTCACACAGAATTACACAAACTTTTTTTAAGAGCCATAGGTTCTCCTAATTATTTTACTCATCATGCCTCCTGTTCCAATTCGGTTCACAATGCCCATATGAGTATTGCAGGTCATGCAAGAAATACAGTGGGATATGACTATAAAAATTGTAAATACATGGTTGTCTTTGGAAGAAATTTACTGGAAAGTTTAATAACAGGAGAAGCAAGAAATGTTATAGAGATGATTAATTCTGGTGGAAAAATGGTTTATATAGATGTTAGATATAATTATACTGCCTCAAAGGCTTATAAATTTTTCATGATTAATCCAGGAACAGATTATGCCTTAGCTTTAGCTTTGATTAATGTAATAATCAATCAGCAACTATATGATGTAGACTTTGTAAATAGGTATGTAATTGGGTTAGATTATTTACGAAGCTTTATTCAGCCTTATACCCCTGAATGGGCAGCAAAAGAGACAGGTATTCCTGCTGAAGAGATTAGAAAAATAGCTTTTGAAGCTGCTGAAGCACGCCCCTCTGTTATTTTCCATCCTGGATGGAATACGGCCTGGCATTCTAATGATTTCTATTTAAGAAGAGCCATTTATACTCTTAACGCTCTAATGGGGGTTTATGAAGCAAAAGGTGGAATATTTATTTCTAAAGGTGCAGGAGATTGTGGATACAAGATAAAACAACCAACAAATATTGCTCCCAAGGTTACTGAAGAGAGATGTGATGGAGCAGGAAGTGTCTATCCCTGGATTAGAGGGCAATGGGGAATGTTACAACTTCTTCCTGAAGTAATTGAAACAGGTGAGCCCTATCCAGTAAAAGCTTATATTATTATGAGGCATGATCCCCTTGCCTCTCTTCCTGAGCCAGATGTATGGATTAAAGCCTTTGATAAGTTAGACTTAGTAGTTGCCATAGATGTTAATTGGAGCTGGAGCGCCTGGTATGCAGATGTGATTTTACCTGAAGCTACCTATTTAGAAAGAACAGATAATGTAATTGTAAGAAAAGGTCTAAAACCTCAATTAGCCTTAAGACAAAAGGTTATTGAACCAAGATTTGATGCAAGGAGTAGATTTCAAATCTTTAAAGCTTTAGCTGAGAGACTTGGAAAAGGTGAGTATTTTCCATGGAAAGATGAAATTGAAATGGTTAATTGGCAATTAGAGGGTACAGGGTTTACCTTTGAAGATTTCTCCAAAAAAGGGGTAATTGATTTAACCTCTCAGCCTATTTGGTATGATAGAAATAATCTTAAGTTTAATACACCTTCAGGGAAAATAGAGGTATATTCTGAATTTTTAGAAAAAGCTGGAGTTTCTTCCTTTATTCCCTATGAACCCATTCAAAGACCCCCAGAGGGCAAACTAAGGCTTGTCACGGGGAAAGTGGCTCTTCATACCCAAGGAAGAACCACAAGTAATAATCCCATCCTTAATGAACTTTATCCAGAAAATTACTTATATATTCATTCCAGTGCAGCACAAAAATTTGGAGTTAAAGAGGGTGACTTGGTGGAAGTTTGTGCAAATGGGGTTCGTGAAAAAATAAGAGTAAGGATAACACCCTATGTCCATCCTGAAATTGCCTTTATGCTGCATGGTTTTGGAGACCCTGTTCCAGTGAGAACAAGATCTTTTGGGAAGGGAGCAAGTGATGTGAAACTGATGAAGGGACTATTAAAGAAGACCATAGGAGGAAATTGTCCCTTATTTGAAGGCTTTATTAGCATAGCGAAAGTTTAATACAAAATCCTTAAACTTAGGAGGAAGACTATGAGCAAATATGTGATTGTTCAGGATCAAAAGAAATGTATTGGATGTCTTGCATGTGTAGTCCATTGTAAAGTAGAGAATAAAGTTCCCTTTGGAGCACGTTTTTGCGAAATATTACCCGTTGGTCCTAAGGAAATAAATGGAGTTCCAAGAATAATTTTTGTTTATATGAATTGTTTTCATTGCGAAGAGGCCTTTTGTATAAAGGCATGCCCCACAGGAGCTATGACAAGACGAGAAAAAGATGGAATTGTGTATGTGAAAGAGGAGTTGTGTATTGGTTGTAAGTCCTGCATGAAGGCTTGCCCCTGGGGAATACCACAATGGAACTATACCAATGGAAAAGTTTTTAAATGTCATCTTTGCTATCATAGAATTGATAGAGGAGAAAAACCTGCCTGTGTAGAGGGATGTACTACTTCCTGTTTAAACTTTACAACCCCAGAAGAGGCTACCCACAAGACCAAAGAACAATATGCTCAACGTATAGCTGAAAATATAAAAGCTATGCTTTGGTAAAATAATTATCAAGTTCTCAAGAGCATATGTATGGAATTAATTTGGGGAAAAATTGATGATCTAATAAATTGGGCTCGAGCTGGATCAATTTGGCCTGTAACTTTTGGTCTTGCCTGTTGTGCCATTGAAATGATGGCAGCAGGGGCTTCAAGAAATGATTTAGATAGATTTGGTATTATTTTTAGGGCTTCTCCCAGACAATCTGATTGTCTTATTGTTGCAGGTACTCTTACTTATAAAATGGCTCCTATCCTAAGAAGAGTTTATGACCAAATGAGCCATCCTCGTTGGGTAATTGCTATGGGAAGTTGTGCCTGTTCAGGAGGTGTATTTAGAACCTATGCTACAGTGCAAGGAGTTGACCAAATAGTCCCAGTTGATATTTATGTACCTGGATGTCCTCCTCGACCTGAAGCCCTACTTGAAGGATTGTTAGAGCTAAGAAAGAAAATTAGAGAAGAAAGAAAAAATTGGGGTCCCTATGCCAGAAAAAAACTTAATTTCTGAAGAATACATTTACACCGCTGAGGATCCTTTCTTTTCACCTTTTGAAATTCAGATGGGACCTCAGCATCCCTCCACGCACGGAGTGCTTAAACTTAAACTTGTATTAGAAGGGGAAAAAATTGTTGATTTAGAACCCACGGTAGGTTTTCTTCATAGAGGTTTAGAGAAGTTAGCTGAAAATCTTAATTATGCTCAAGTTTTACCTTTAACTGATCGTCTTGATTACATTAGTGCGATAAATAACAATACAGGATATGCTTTAGCAGTGGAGAGATTATTAGGTATTGAACCACCGCCCAGAGGAAAATATTTAAGAACATTAACTTGTGAATTATCTAGGATTGCCAGTCATTTACTTTGGCTTGCCACTCATGCACTTGATATTGGAGCTATGACAGTATTTCTTTATTGCTTTAGAGAAAGGGAAATCATTTTAAATTTTTTTGAAAAGATATGTGGGGCAAGACTTACTGTTAGTTATCCCAGAATAGGTGGGGTGAGACTTGATATAGAAGAAAAGGTGCTTGAAGAAATTTACAATTTTATACCTAAAATGTATGAAAAGATTGAGGAGTATGAGGGTCTTCTCTCAGAAAATAGAATTTGGCTTGATAGAACTGTAGGAATTGGAGTAATTAGTGGAGAAGAGGCTATTGCTTATGGATTAACAGGGCCTTCCCTTAGAGGATCAGGTATACCCTATGATGTACGTAAACATTTTCCTTATGATGCCTATCCTGAAGTGGATTTTGAGATTCCTGTGGGAAAAAATGGAGACACCTATGATAGATATTGGTGTAGATTACAAGAAATGCGCCAATCTTTAAGGATTATTAAACAATGTATAGAAAAACTCCCAGAAGGCCCAGTTTGTGCAGAATTGTCCCCTGATTTAGACATGCCCATTTATAAAAGGGCTTTTAGGGCTGAGGCCTGGGGAGAAAGTGCTTTTATTTCCTTTTTAAATGAAACTGCTCCACTTATACCTAAAGGTGAATTATATTCTGCGGTTGAAGGGGCAAAGGGTGAATTAGGATTTTATATTGTAAGTGATGGATCTGGTAGACCCTATAGACTTCATATTCGAGCACCTTCCTTTATTCATATCTCTGCCCTTAAAAAATTAGCTAAAGATCACTTAATTGCAGATTTGGTTGCTATCATTGGAACTTTAGATATTGTCATGGGGGAGTGTGATAGGTGAGAAAAGATATCAAATACTTAATTTTTAAAGATCTTCTTAAAGGTCTTTCCATTACACTAAAAACCTTTTTTAAAAGGCCCGTAACTGTTCAATATCCTAAAGAAAAAGTTACCCTTTATCCTTCCTTTAGAGGAAGACATGCCTTAGTTCGAGATCCTGTAACTGGAGATGCTAAATGTGTTGCTTGCCTAAAGTGTAAGCAGGTCTGCCCTTCAAGATGTATAGAAATTAGTTATGAAATGGATCCAGAAAGTGGAGCTCGGAAATTGATTTCTTATCAGATTGAAGCCTTAAGATGTATATATTGTGGGTATTGTGAAGAAGTTTGCCCTGTAGGCGCAATTGTTTTAACCGAATGGTTTGAATACTCTGCGCGAACAAGAGAGGCCTTTCTTTTTGATAAGGAAAAGCTACTACAAAATTGGGATGAATTTGTAAGCAAGTACTCTGAAAAAGTTTATACTAATAAATTCTGGAATTTATTAGGTATTCCTGAAAGTTTAAAACCAACTTTTAAGAGAGAGGGAATCTTTATAAAGATTAGAGAGTAAAAGCTATGCAAGGTCCAGATACCTTTTTGCCAACCCTTTATTTACCTATTTTGATCATACTAATAATTGGATTCCTCTTTGGGTTAGGTGGGCTCATTTTTGGAGCTTTAATTAGACCAAAATATTATTACTCACTAAAACTAATACCTTACGAATGTGGAAATGAACCAAGTGGCTTGCCATGGCAAAAAATCACTATTCGGTTTTTTCCAATTGCTATACTCTTTGCAATTTTTGATGTAGAAGTGGGGCTTCTATATGCATGGTGTATTGGGTTTTCAGAGCTTAAGGAATTAGGTTTTTATAGTATGCTCTTATTCTTAATCATACTTTTGATAGGTTTTATTTATGATCTAAAAATGGGTATACTTGATTGGCGTAAAAGATCATGAGGGAAGAATTGATGAAAAGAGAAATTTTAGAAAAAATTAAATCTCATTGGAATGCCATCACTGAAATAGGAGAATTTAGAGGGCAAACTTTTCTTATTTTACACAATAAAGAGGTTTTAAAAGAGATAGTACAATTTTTAAAGGAATTAAATTTTAATCATTTACAGACATTAACTGCAGTAGATTATCTAAATTTGCAAGAAAAATTTCGGTTTGAAGTGGTATATCAATTTTACAGCATCCCATTAAAAATTTCTTTAAGAATTAGAGTTAAAGTTCCGGAAGAAGACCCTGTAGTAGATTCTATAGTTGACCTATATCCTGCTGCTAATTTCTTAGAAAGAGAGGTTTATGACCTTTTTGGAATACAATTTAAAGGGCATCCTAATCTTAAAAGAATTCTTCTTCCAGAAAATTGGGCTGGCCACCCATTAAGAAAAGATTATCCCTTAGAACCTGAAGAAAAACCTGAAGAATTTATAAAACTTAAGGAATTAAAGGAGAAATTAAAGGAACATGGAATTAACTAATTTTTCTTTAGGAATTTATATATTAGAAAGTGTGCTCAAGATTTTTCTTGTTCTTGGAATTATTCTATTTCATGCAGCATATACAGTCTACGCAGAAAGAAAGATCATTGGAAGAATGCAAGCAAGATTGGGCCCAATGGAAGTAGGTCCCTATGGATTACTACAACCCTTAGCAGATTTAATAAAACTTTTATTAAAAGAAGATATACTTCCTTTAAAATCTCATAAGATACTTTTTCAATCAGCTCCTCTTATAGTGTTGGGATTTGCAATCGCTAATTTAAGTGTAATACCCTTTCATCCTTCCTTTATAATTGCGGAGGTAAATTTAGGAGTTCTTGTAATCTTAGCCTTTGCCAGTATAGGTGTATATGGAATTATCTTAGCAGGTTATTCCTCGGGTTCCAAGTATTCGCTTTTGGGAGGATTACGGTCTGCAGCTCAGGTGTTAAGCTATGAAATCCCCTTGGGTTTAAGTTTGGCTGGGGTAATCTTAGCTGCAGAGTCTTTTTCTCTTCGGGAAATTGTGGAATCTCAGAGACAAACTTTTTTCGGGATTTATGCCCTTCCACAAATCTTGGGATTTATAGTCTTTTTAATCTGTGCCTTTGCAGAAACAAACAGAGTTCCCTTTGATCTACCAGAGGCAGAAAGTGAATTAGTGGCAGGTTATATGACGGAATATTCTGGTTTTAGAATGGGTATTTTCTTTTTAGCTGAGTACATTTCTATGTATATTATGGCTCTATTAATTTCCCTTTGTTATTTTGGTGGGTGGACTCTTCCCTGGTGGTTACTATCCTTTTTACCCTTTCTGAAGTACCTTCCCCCTACCTTAATTTTAGCTCTAAAGGTATACCTATTTATATTTCTTTTTATTTGGGTTAGGGCAACTTTCCCACGCTATAGATTTGATCAACTTATGGAAATAAGCTGGAAAATCCTTCTACCTCTATCTATCCTAAACTTTATTATAGTAGCTTTTATCAAATGGGGAGGTCTCTAAATGTTTGAACGAGGATTAATCTTACTCATATTAACTTTCTTCTCTTTTTTGTTATTTTTTTTAACCTTCCTTTTTAAAGACCTCTTATACCAATTTTTGACTATTCTTTTATTGATGATTCTATTAGGAGTTTATTATCTTTTTTTAAATGCAGAATTTTTAGCAGCAATTCAAATAATAGTTTACGCGGGAGCAATACTCATCATGTTTCTTTTTACTCTCTTCCTCTTTCCAGATGAAAAAGTAAAAGCATCAAAAGAGTATATTCAAAAAGGCTCATACCTCACCTTCTTTCCCACAGGCTTTTTTCTATTTCTAATTCTTATTACTTTATTTAAAGGGATTCCTGACTTCTATTCTATACAGAAGATTGAGTTCGACTTAAAAAGTATATCTAAAATCCTCTTTAACGAATACTGGATACTTATATATATTTTAGCTTTTTTGTTAAGTCTTCCTATGATAGCTTTGTATATATTTTTTGGCAAGGAGAATACTAATGGAGATTTTTAGGTTTTTTGCTGGGGAATATCCTTTTTATCTTACAGCTACACTCCTCATTTTTCTTGGAATAGCCCTTTTTATCATCAAAAAAAATTTATTAGTTGCTGTACTTGCCCTTGAAGTTGCTTTTAATGGAATAAACTTGCTCTTTGTCACAGCCAGTCATTACTTGGGAGATCCAAAAGGAAAGATGGTAGTATTAATAGCTTTAGCAATTTCAGCTGGATCCTTTGCCATAGGATTAATACTTACAGTGAATTATTATCGACTTAAAAGATCCTTATCTATAGATGAATTAACCCTTTTAGGAGAAAGAAAGGATGAATGAAGTCTTTTATGCGCTTGCAGCTATATTAGTTTCTGCAATATCTGTACCCTTTATCATTTATTTTGGAGATAAAAAACCTAATCACAGAGAGGCAGTTTCTGTTATAGCTGGTGTTTTAAAATTTAGTTTTGTATGTGCATTAATTCCTTATGTTTTAGAAAAAAAGAGCATAACTTTTGAAATTCTTCCCATTGCTCCTGGTCTTTCATTAAAACTTCTCATTGATCCATTGGGTCTCCTTTTTGCATTAGGAGCTTCATTCCTTTGGATTCTAACCACCTTTTATTCAATTGGTTATATGAGGGGGACCCATGCTATTAGACAAACTCGATATTTTGTTGCCTTTGCCCTTTCTTTAACTGCAACCATGGGGGTTGCCTTTGCTGGAAATCTTTTAACTCTCTTTCTTTTCTATGAGCTGATGAGCATTATAACATATCCTTTAGTTGCGCATAAAGAAGATGAAGAATCCTTAGAAGGAGCAAGAAAATATGTAATTTATTTATTAGGTACCGCCAAACTCTTTCTTATTCCAGCTATGGCTATTGTTTATTTCGTAGCAGGAACCTTAGATTATGCTCCCAAAGGGATTTTTACTCAAGAGATGTTAAAAGAGCATTCTTTGGTATTACAGATTGCCTTAATTCTATTCTTATATGGATATAATAAATGTGCCCTTATGCCTCTTCACAGCTGGCTGCCTTCTGCAATGGTTGCCCCAACACCTGTTTCTGCCCTTTTACATGCCGTTGCTGTGGTAAAAACAGGAGCCTTCTCCATTGTAAGAGTTCTTTTAAATATATATGGAAAGCAAGGGATTTTAACCTTAAATATGCAAGAGGTGATTTTAGTTATTTCTGCTCTAACTATTCTTATAGCTTCCTCTATTGCTTTAACAAGACAGAACTTCAAAGCAAGATTAGCCTTTTCCACAGTTAGTCAACTTTCCTATATAGTTTTTGGGGTTGCGCTTTTTCATCCCCTCTCTGTAATTGGTGGAATTTTACACATTACAGCTCATGCCTTCTCCAAAATTACCCTCTTCTTTTCTGCAGGATCAGTATATGTCTCCACTCATTATACAGAAATACCTCAGCTAAATGGCTTAGCTAAGAAACTTCCCTTAACTTTTACCGCTTTCTTTTTAGCAAGTTTAAGTATGATAGGGGTTCCAGGGTTTATTGGATTTTGGAGTAAATTTAATATAGTTTCAGCTTGTCTTGAGAATACCTTCCTTTTAGGAGCCTTAGTTTTCATAATTAGTTCTTTTTTAAATGCAGCTTACTTTTTACCAATAACTTTTAGAGCCCTCTTAAAAGAACCTTCTCCTCAACCCAATCCATTCAACTCATCTCATCACTCCTTTGAAAATATTAAAGAAAATTACTTTTGTGCCCTACCACTTTTTATTACCGCTCTCTTTACCCTATTTTTAGCCTTTAAAATTGACTTTTTACATACTCTATTAAAAATCATAGAGGTCCTTTATGTGGAATAAGATAAATAAAAAATATGTAGTTGGAACAAGCCTTATAGTAATAATAGCCTTGATTCTTTCTTTGTGGGGTGAATTTTATTTTCATGAAGAGAAACACTTTGCCTTTGAAAATATTCCCTTTTTTGAAGGGTTATTAGGACTCTTTGGTGCCCTCTTTTTAACTCTTATGGTAAAAATAACTGGCGCAATTGTGTCCAAAAAGGAGGAAGATTATGATAGATATTATTCCTCCTAATATACCTGCTTTAATCTTTGGCCCTTTAATTTATATCTTTTATAAAAAAGAACTTAATTATCTTGCCCTTTTTATTGCATTACTTACTTTTTTACTTCTTTTAAAACTTGAACCAGGTATTTATGGTGGGTTACAAATCTTAAATTACGAACTCCTTATTAAAGTTGATAAACTTTCGCTATTTTTCTCTTATGTCTTTAGCTTAATAGGAATATTGGGTTTACTTTATGCCATACATATTAATGATCGTCTTCAAATCTTTAGTGGACTAATGTATATGGCTTGTGCTTTAGGTGTTTCCTTTGCCTATGATATACTTTCTTTTTACTTATTTTGGGAAGGTCTTGCAATATTTGCTGTACTTTTAGTAATATCAAATAGAAGTAAATTAGCTTATTATTCAGCTATACGTTAT
>JBKBMM010000013.1:0-14145 GCA_046295835.1 Caldimicrobium sp. | reverse complement strand
GGCCCCTAAAAAGGCAATTACCCTTCCTTTCATATCTTCCTCCTTTTTGGGATATTTTTTAAATTTTTCAAAATTATTATTTATAAAAAAATAAATAAAAGACAAGAGTAATTTTGAAGGTTTTGCTTTACCTTTTAAAGTTCAACCTCTAAACCTTTCCCTTTTTGAAATTTTAGAGGATTCAAATAAAAAATAGTTGCTCGAAGAAGCAAGAGGGATAAAACCCTAAAAAGGAGTTTCTGTGAAGTAAGAGGGATTGAGTGCCCTATGGTTAAGAGTTCCCTTTAGCCCAGTTGGAAAATCCTAAGTAATATGGTTAAATAGGGTTATATTTTTGGCTATCAAGAGAAAACTTAATCCAGAGGGGCCATTGTGATTTATGAAGATTTATTTGCTTTATGGTTAGCTTTTTTACTATGGGAATTTTTACCAGCAAATACCTTGTGGGAAATTTCCTTTCTTTATAAAACTTTCTTATTTGTATTAAAGGAAATTTTATTTATTATGATGCCTTTTGTGTTGAAACAAAGATACTTTGAAAGGATATATTTATTTTTTCTTTATCTGCTCTTTAGTTTAGATATAACTTTTTTTGGTTTCAAAGAATTTTTTGGGCCTTACTATTTTTCTATCTTTTTAATTCTTCTATGGTTTTTACATTATTATCTTTGGTATAGGTTCCTTTTTTATGGGTTTAGTGTGAAATATTTTAGAATGTTATTAGGGCTTTTCCTTCCCTTTTTTATTCTCCTTTTTTTGGAGGAGCTTTTAAATTATTTAGGTATTAGCTTTACTGGGCAGTTTTTATTTTTACTTTTTGGGGTATTAGTATTTTCACCCTATTTTATAACTAAAATCTGGCCTATAGAAAAATTATCTGATTCATTTCTTAGAGAAACTCTTTTAAAATTTTTAAGCAAAGAAAGAATTAAAATAAGGGAGATTTATCTTTTACCATCTTTTAGGCAAAAGTTATATACTGCTGGATTAATTGGGTTTATTCCTCCCTTTAGATATCTTTTCTTTTCCAAAGGTCTTCTTGAAATTTTGAATTTAGAAGAGCTTTTAGGGGTTTTAGCCCATGAAATTGGCCATCTTAAGAAAAAACATGGATTTTACCTTTTTATACTCATATTAACTTTTCCTCTTTTCCTTTTCAATAGTCTTTATCTTTTGTTAATTCCTTTTAATTTAATTTTTAGCGATTTAGAGGAGTTTATGAGGTTTTTAGAGGGGCCTTATGGTATTTATATAGAGATATTAATTGCCCTATGGCTATTTTTATTTGCCTTTTTATTTTTACGCTTTATTTTAGCCTATTTTTTGAGATCTTTTGAGAGAGAGGCAGATTTATATGGACTTGAGCTTTTGCAAACACCTAAACCGCTAATTTCGGCATTATATAAAATAGGAGAAATTTCAGGACAACTCTTTAAAAGTTCCTGGCATCATTATGGACTTTGGGAAAGAATTCTGTATTTGAAAAATGCTGCCGAAAATCCTGAGATTATTAAAAGGCACTCTTTACATATAAGAAAGAAACTTATTTTTTGGCTTATTTTAAATGTTTCATTAGTGATAATCCTTAATTTCTTTGACTTTAAGCTTTTAAATAAACTCTTGAAAATTTTTTTTCATTGAGTAAGCTTTGCTTATGCTAAAGCCACCTTATAAGAGATACGAAACCTTTTATATTTATGCCTTTAGAGAAGGTCATAAAGAGCTTAGAAATTTTGATGATCCTGATTTAATTGGATATTGGGAGGAGGATGGTTTAGGAGTCCTTTTTTTCCATCAACCTAAAGACGCATTAGTTGAAGAGCTTATAAAAAGATACAATCTCATTTTAGAAATAAAGGATGTAGTTCCCTATTCTCAGTGGAATGAAAAAAGAATTCCTAAGCCTTTTGAGGTGGGGCCTTTTAAAATAGCCCCTCTTTGGTTTGAGGGTGATTGGGATTTGATTTTTGATCCCAGTGTGGTTTTTGGTGAGGGCACTCACCCTACCACTCTTCTTATGTTAGAATTAAGTTGGGAGTTTTTTAAGGAGAAGGGTTTTCCCAAAAAAGTATTAGATTTGGGATGTGGTTCAGGTATTCTTACTCTTTTTTGGGCTAAATTAGGCGCAGAGGTTTTAGCCGTAGATATAAATCCCCTCTGTGTGAAAGTTACTCACAAAAACTTAGAATTAAATGGACTTTCTGCGAAAGTTTTTGAAGCAGATGTGAGAGAGTGGGAAGATTTCACAGCAGAACTTATTTTGGCTAATCTATACAAAGGTCTACTTTTGGATCTCTTTAAAAAAGAGACTTTTCTTCAGGGGAGCTATTACTTAATTTCAGGTTTTACACTGGGGATGGAAGAGGAGATTAAAGAGGGTATTAAAAATAGATTTAAAATTCTTAAGAGGAGAGAAAGGGAAGCTTGGGTAAGTTATCTTTTATGTCTGAGCTAATTTTAGCAGTAGATGTGGGAAATACCTCTACAACCTGCGCTTTATTTGATGAGTCTGGTTTAATTAGAGCCTTTTTTAGTTTTAAAACTGAGGCTGTAGTTTCTGCAGAAGAACTCTTTGTAAAATTAATAGAATTTCTTGAGCTTTTTGGGTTTACATCTAAGGAGGTTAAGGGTTTAAGTTTGGCTTGTGTGGTACCTTCGGTAGAAAGCTACTGGATTGAATTAGGAAAGAGATGGTTGGCAAGAGAGGTGGTGGTGGCAAAGGCTGAAACAGTTAAAATACCAATTGATCTTCTCTATCCCTGCGAGGTTGGAGCAGATAGATTAGTAAATGCCTTAGGAGGGTGGAAAAAATATAAAAGGGCTCTAATTGTTGTAGATTTTGGTACAGCAATTACCTTTGACTGTATTTCAGGAAAGGGGGTCTACTTAGGGGGTGCTATTGCACCTGGTCTTAGACTCTCAATGGAGGCCCTTTTTAAAGGTACAGCCAAATTACCCAAGGTTGACCTAAGTGATCCTCCTGTTTCTGCTATAGGAAAAGATACAATTTCTGCTATAAAAAGTGGTTTAATTTTTGGTTTTGCAGGTTTGGTGGATTCTTTAATCTCAAGAATGACAGAGGAAATGGAAGAAGAACCTTTGGTTATAGCTACAGGAGGACTTTCCTCTTATATTGTACCCTTTTCCAAAAAAATTGAAAAAATAGACCAGACACTCACCTTAGATGGTCTCTTTTATTTATGGAAAATGCGCTTTGCATAGCTTTAATTCAACCTTCAAGTCCTCCAGATCAAAAACTCTATGAAAAGGCTATAGATATCTTACGCAAAAACTTAATTCCCTTTAAAAGTTTTGTAGATTTTATAGAAACCCCTCCTTTTCAGAAGGCTTTTCTTCTATATGAAATTCTTACTTCTCAGAAATTTACTCATCTCTGGGCAGTAAGAGGTGGAGCAGGAGCTATTAAACTTCTTCCTTACTTAGATGAATTTTTTAAAGATAAAAACTTTCCCTCTTTTACTCTTCCACCCCTTCTTGGCTTTTCTGACATAACCGTGCTTCATCTTTACTTTTGGAAAAAATTTAAAATAAGAGGATTACATGCACCTATGCTTATTCATCTCCCAAAACTTTATAAAGATGCCTTAAAAAGACTAAAGGAGATTCTTTTTGAAAATAAGAGAGAAGGAAAACTTATAGGGAAAAGCTACAGAAAGGGTATAGCTGAAGGAATTATTCTTGGGGGAAATCTCACTGTGCTTGCCTCTCTTTGTGGCACTCCCTATTTTCCTACAGATGAAAAGATAATTCTTATGGTAGAAGACATCAATGAAAAGCTCTATAGGTTAGAAAGAAGCTTTCTCCAGATACTATTTTCCCTTCCTAAAAATAGTTTAAAAGGACTTATTCTTGGAAATTTAGGAGAAGTTTCTCCTTTGGAGTTTTTAAAGAATATACAAGAATTTTTGCCCCCCAATATACCTATAGGTTATAACTTCTCCTTTGGACATATTAACAAAAACTATCCCTTTCCTATTGGAGCTAAGGCTTATTTTAAAGTTACTGAAAAAAGAGGAGAAATCAGTTTTAAGTACTAAAAGCCTTTAGAAAAACCTTCCATAATTCTTTCTCATTAAGACAAGTTCTTTCCTCACATACCTTAGGGAAGCAGGGTCTGCAAGTAAGAGGTAAACTAAGAATCTCCACATTTTCACCTATAGGCCTATATATGATTTCGTCACTTGGTCCAAAAAAAAGAAAACACTTTAGACCCAAAAAACTTGCTAAATGGGAAATACCACTATCATTACCTATAAAAAGTTGAGCTTTATGTAAAAAATTTAATGTATCTATTATATTTGTAGAATAATATACATTGGTTTTAAAGGATAATAAATTTTTTTCTGCTGGTCCTAAAAAGTATATGGGGGTGTAACCATAGGTTAAAAGTAAATTCTCAATTTTTTCAAAAAGTGATAAAGGTGGATTTTTTTTAGATGAGCCTGAGCCAGGATGGATCACGGCAACTTTTGATAAATGGGGACTTTTTGAACTTTGTTTATTTATGGAAAGAGGAAGTTTTTTTGAAAAGTCTAAAGGGAGGCCTAAGCTTTGAAGATAATATATAGGTAGCCATATTCTTTGAGGGGGATAGGGATTTAAGTTACCATCAAAGGAAATAACGATTTTTTTTTCAAAGGGTTTCCTGAGAAAGTGGGGCAAAAATTCTCCACTATATGCAGCATCAGCAAAACCGCAAAGTTTAGCTAAGCCAATATAATCGCTATTTCCTAAAAAATAAACTTGATAGCCTAATTTTTTAAAATTTTCTAAAAGGGGGAAAATTAATAATGTATCTCCCAATCCTCCTCTTCTATAGACCAAAATCCTCTTCTTTTCCTTCATCCAGGTTTAAACTTGTAAAGATAGTTTTTTAAAATATAATGTAATCTCTTAATACTTTTCAAGGAGTTTAATTTTGGAGAGAAGAGTTCCCTTTATAGATTTAATTCGAGCTTATAGTTATTATAGTGAAGAACTGGAAGAGGCGGCATTAAGAGTACTTAGAAGCGGAGTTTATCTTAATGGCAGTGAAACTGAGGCATTGGAGAGGGAGTTAGCTGATTATCTTGGAGTTAATTTTGCTATAGGGGTCTCCTCTGGTACAGAGGCTCTCTATCTTATTCTTAGAGCCTTAGATCTTACTCCTCAAAGCTGTGTTTTACTTCCCTCCTTTACCTTTGTTGCAACAGCAGAGGTAGTAGTAAGAGCAGGATTAAGACCAGTTTTTGTGGATATCGAGCCTGACACTCCTAATATTTCAGTAGAAGAGCTTGCAAAGACTTATAAAAAACTGAGAGACAAAAAGGAGAACATTTCTGCAGTTATAGCTGTGAGTATTTTTGGATATCCTGCAAAACTTATTAAAATTGCAGAATTTTGTCGAGAGCATGGTCTTTACCTTATTGAAGATATTTGTCAAGCCTTTGGAGCAAGCATAGGAGATAAAAAAGTGGGTACCTTTGGTATTGCCAGTGCTACCTCATTTTATCCAACAAAGAGTTTATCAGCCTTTGGTGACGCAGGTATGGTTTTTACAAATGATAAAAATCTGTATGAAAAAATTAGAATTTTAAAAGAACATGGTCAAAGCGCCCCGTACTATTATACCACTCACGGAATAAATGGTAGAATTGATGAAATTCAGTGTGCCTTACTGAGAGTAAAATTTAAATATTTTGAAAAAGAAAGGGTCTATAGAGAAAAATGGGCTAACTTTTATCGCCAAGAACTTAAAAGCCTTCCCATTAAAACTTTTATTACAGATCAAAAGGATAAACCAGTACTTTCCCTCTTTTCTCTTAGAGTCAGAGAAAGAGATGAGCTTAAAAAATTTTTAGAAGAAAAGGGGGTTTCCACCAGGATATATTACCCAGTGCCTTTGCATCTCCAGCCAGTGTATCAAAGATTGGGTTATATAGAGGGTGATTTACCTGAAACAGAAAGACTTTGTAAAGAAATCCTAAGTCTTCCCTTTTTTCCATACCTTTCCCTTGAGGAAGCAAAGTATGTAGTGGATAAGATAAAAGAGTTTTATGGGAGCTCTCTATGAGATGCCAAATATCAATACCCTTTGAATTATTGAAGGAGAAATATCTCTCTAAAGTTTTAGAGGAAAAGGTCTTTGTGGAGATATCTATTAAGGCAGAAGTCTTAGAGAATTTTGCAAGAAGTGAGTTTAGAAAAATAGCCAAAATTCTGAAGGATAACTCTTTAACACCTACAATCCATTTACCCTTTATGGATCTTTCTTTAGCTGCTCTTGACCCTTGGATTAGAAAGGTAAGTTTAAAAAGGCTATTTCAAGGAATGGAAATAGCTTCACTTTTTGAGCCCATTATGGTTGTATTTCACAGTGGGTATCATCCCGATTATCATAGAGATCCCAGAGAGGAGTGGAGGGAGATTTTTATAAAGGAAAGTCTTCCTTTAATTTTGGAGGTGGCTGAGAATTTTAGCCTAAAATTAGCTTTAGAAAATGTCTTTGAGCCAGAGCCTGAATTTTTATTACCTATTTTTACCACTTACGAAGGAAACCTCTATTGGTGCTTTGATCCAGCTCATGCCAGGGTTTTTTCTGAAAAGGACGAATTAGAATGGTTAAAAGTCCTCTATCCATATCTTCAGGAAATGCACTGTCATGATAATTTTGGAAAATGGGATGATCATTTAGCCCTGGGGAGAGGTGTAATCCAATTTGAGAAAATCTTTAATTTGTTATTTGAAAAAAAACTTTCTCCAATTTTAACCATTGAAGCTAAAAAAGAGGAAGATGCTCGTCTTTCTTTTCAATTCCTTCAAAAATTTTTCACTTAGCTTTTGAGTTATGAAGATGATAAAAAAATTTTTACTTTTCTCTTTTATGTTTATTTTTTTAAATCTTCCCATAACTTTGAAGGGTCAAATTGAGGAGGATCTATTTTCTGAGCATATTGAAAATGTTGAAATATTACCCTCAGAGATTGTTAAACACTTACCTATGGATATAAATGCTCAAATTGCTTATTTTATTAGATATTTTTCCACTGAAAAAAGAGAGGTTCTTCAGAGATGGTTTAAAAGGTGTGAGCCCTTTTTACCTTATTTTAGGGTAATTTTTAGGGAAGAAGGTCTTCCAGAAGATCTTATTTATCTTGCTTTGGTGGAAAGTGGATGTAATCCCTTTGCAGTTTCTCCAGCTAAAGCTGTAGGTATTTGGCAATTTATTGAAAGTACAGGGAGAAATTATGGATTAAAGATTGATTTTTGGATAGATGAACGAAGAGACTTTATAAAATCTACCTATGCAGCAGCCAAATATCTTAAAAAGCTATATGAAATCTTTGGGGACTGGCGACTTGCTGTGGCAAGTTATAATGCAGGGGAAGGGAGGGTCTCCAGAGCTTTAAAGGCTAAGAATTTTATAGATTATTGGCAAGTCATGAGAAGTGGGGCTATTCCCTTTGAAACCTTTGCCTATTTACCCCAGTGGTTAGCAGTTTCAGCTATAGCCAAAAATCCTCAAAAATATGGCTTTGAACCTATAAGAGAAGAACCCTATGATTTTATAGAAGTGGAAGTGCCCGGAGGATTAGATCTTAGAGCTTTAGCTATTTCTGCTGAAACAGACTGGGATACTATGAGAAAATTAAATGCAGAATTAAGAAGGGATTTCACTCCTCCTAATAGAAATTATCTTTTAAGGATCCCTTATAAAGCCAAAAAAAACTTTTATTTCAATCTTGCTCATTTAGAACTAAAGGAGCTTAAAGTAAATACTCCAGATGGTGAAGTAATTTTATATACCTTAGAGGAGGAAAAAATTTTTGCCTTAGCTGCTAAGGAAAAGAATAATAGGAGTGAACCTGAAGAAAAATCAAAGCTTGTAAAAAGGAACACATCAATTAATAGTAGTAAAGCAGGAAAGGTTAAAGATACCAAAAATAAAAAAATTAAAAGGAAAGAGAGCAGAAAATCAAAGCTTAAAAGGATAAAGAAGCCTTAAAGATATATCTTTTTTAGTCTTTCTATAAAGTTTTCTGCCCTATCTAAGGATTCAAATTGTAAAATAAAGATGGGCTTTTTTTTCTTTACTTTAATTTCTACCTTAGTGCCGAGGAGTTTACTCATTTCATCAGCTAATAAAACTAAATCTGGGTCAAGTTCTTTTTTCTTAGGGATGACTTCATCTTTTTTTAATTTTTCCACAAGTTTTTCTGTTTCTCTTACAGAGAGATTTTTTTCTAAAATTAGGTTTCTTGCTTTAAGCTGGAGTTCTTCCGTAGGTAGGGAAAGCAATGCCTTAGCATGTCCTACGGTAAGTTTTTCTTCTAAAAGATCTTTTTGAATCTCCTGAGGAAGTTTGAGTAGCCTTATAAAGTTAGCCACAGTTGCCCTATCTTTTCCAACTCTTTCTGCAATTTCTTCCTGGGTAAGATTAAATCTATCCATTAGATTTTTATAGGCTATGGCTACTTCCATGGGGTTTAAATCTTTTCTTTGTAAGTTTTCCACAACAGAAATTAATAGGGCCTCTTCATCTGAAAGGTCTTTAATGATAACTGGGATAGTTTTAAGGCCTAATTTTTTAGCGGCTCTTAGTCTTCTCTCCCCTGCAACACACTCATAAAGTCCTTCAGTTACCTTTCTAACCACAATAGGTTGAATAATTCCTTTTTCTTGAATAGATCTAAGAAGTTCTTGAAAGGATTCGTCTTCTTTAAAGGTAATTCTTGGCTGTAGACTAAAGAAAGTAACTTCTTCAATAGGAAGTTCTGTATAACCTTTTACAGAGGAATCCTTTTTATAGGCTTCTTCTGAGAGCTCTGGTAATAATTCCGCTAAGCCTTTACCTAAGGAACGTTTTTTAATTTTTAAGCCCATTAATTACGCTCTTTAAGTGATGGGGGTATAAGTTTAAGAGAAAGCTCTTTTTCTATTTGATAGGAAAGGGCAAGGGTTAACTCATCTTTAAAGGCTTTTCCCATAATTTGCACAGCAAGAGGAAGACCATCCTTGGAAAGTCCAATGGGAAGGCTAATAGCAGGAAGTCCTGCCAAATTTGCTGGTATAGTAAAAATGTCTGAAAGGTACATTTGAAGGGGATCCGTGATTTTCTCCCCCAACTTAAAAGGAGGAGTGGGAGTGGTGGGTGTTAAGATCAAATCTACCTCCTTAAAAGCCTTCTCGAAGTCCTCTCGTATTAAAGTGCGAACTTTTGAGGCTTTAAGATAATAGGCATCATAGTACCCTGCAGAAAGAACATAAGTGCCAAGCATAATTCTTCTTTTTACCTCTTTTCCAAAACCTTCGTTTCGGCTTTTTTTATAAAGGTCCATTAGATTTTTTGCTTGTGCTCTATAGCCATATTTAATTCCATCATATCTTGCTAAATTTGAGCTTGCCTCAGCTGGTGCAACAATATAATAAGTTGCCACTGCATATTTAGTGTGAGGAAGACTAATCTCCTTGAAAGTGTGCCTTTTTTTTAGGTGTTGAATTAAGTTCTCTATGGATGTTTCAATTTCCTTATCTAAACCTGTTTCAAAATATTCTTTAGGAAGCCCGATTTTAAAAGATTGTTGTGAGTGTTTGTAAATAAAGTCTAAATAATCGGGTAATTCTAAATTAGCAGAAGTTGAATCCAGCGGATCATGGCCTGCTATAAAATTTAAAAGGAGGGCAACATCTTCCGTTGTTATTCCAAAAGGGCCAATTTGATCTAAAGATGAGGCAAAGGCAACTAAACCAAATCTTGAAACAAGCCCATAGGAGGGTTTCATTCCTACTACACCACAAAAGGCTGCAGGTTGTCTAATAGAACCACCTGTGTCTGATCCCAGTGATCCCATACAAAGTCTTAAAGCTACTGAGACAGCTGAGCCACCTGAGGAACCACCAGGTACCCTTTCTAAATCCCAGGGGTTTCGTGTAGGAAAAAAAGCAGAATTCTCAGTAGAGGACCCCATGGCAAACTCATCCAT
Organism: Caldimicrobium sp.; assembly: GCA_046295835.1. Taxonomy (GTDB): domain Bacteria; phylum Desulfobacterota; class Thermodesulfobacteria; order Thermodesulfobacteriales; family Thermodesulfobacteriaceae; genus Caldimicrobium. Next base: position 4,162 of record JBKBMM010000013.1, on the reverse strand, counting down.
GTTAGTCTTCCCTATAAAAATTGCCCCTGCTGCTTTTAATTTTTGGATTACTGTGGCATCATAAGGAGCAAGATAGTTGGCTAAAATTTTAGAGGCACAAGTCGTAGGATGCCCTTTTATTAGAATATTGTCTTTGATAGATAGGGGGATACCCGTTAAAACCCCTCCATTTCCTTGAGCTAACTTAGTATCAGCTTCTCTTGCCTGCTCTAAAGCCCATTCTTCATTTACATATAAATAGGCCCTTACTAAAGGATCATAACTTTTTATCTGCTCTAAAAAGGCTTTGGTAAGCTCTGTTGCAGATATTTTTCTATTTCTTAAGAGCTCACTTGCCTTAAGAAGAGTTAATTCCCTTAGATCCATTTTTTTCTCCTAAAGTGTATTATGGTGCTTTAACTACTTTTGGAACTACTATAGAACTTTCCTTTAGTTCTGGAGCATTTTTAAGGAGACCTTCAATATTTTCAAAAACTTTCACTTCATCTTCCCTAAAGGGAGTTTCTTTTTTATAGGGATGAAAGGTAGGTTGAACATTTGCAGTATCAACCTTTTTTAATTCCTCAAAATAATTTAAGATTTTAGATAATTCTTCTGTAAAATTAGTTAATTCCTCTTCTTTAAATTCTAAGCGAGCTAAATGGGCAATTTTTTTTACCTCTTCTCGGGTAATAGACATTTTTGTCCCCTTCCACAAAATTTTAAGATATTATAATGCAAAAATTCCTCTTGGCAAGGAAAAACTTATATGTGAAGGGGGTTTACCTGTTGAACTTGCTAAAGATAAAAGAAATCTTAAAATAAAAAATATGTTAGATAGGCAATTAAAAGAAAATTTGGAAAGGGTTTTAGAAAAAATAGAGAGAGCTTGCCAAAGAGCTGGAAGAAAAAGTGAAGAAATTAAAATTCTTGGGGCTTCAAAAAAGCAAGATCCAGAAAAAATAAGACTTCTATATCAATTAGGTATTAAGATTTTTGGAGAAAATTATGTGCAAGAGGCTGAAAAAAAACAAGTTTTTCTCTCAGATTTAGATATTGAGTGGCATTTAATTGGACGTCTTCAAAGAAATAAAGTTAAAAAAGCGCTTCAAATCTTTCATGTAATTGAAACCTTGGATAGAATTGAATTAGCCTCTGAGATTCAAAAAAAATTAAAGGAGAAGGAAAAAAAGTTTCCTCTTTTTATTGAGGTTAATATTGGCAAAGAGCCTACTAAAGCTGGAGTTAAGCCTGAGGAATTATTTAACTTTGCTGAATCCCTTTTAGAATATAAAGGTTTAGAAATTAGAGGACTTATGTGTTTACCACCTTATTTCGAAGAGGTAGAAAGGGTAAGACCATATTTTAGAAAAATGAGAGAACTTTTTGAAAAGATTGCTCCCTTATTTGGAGAGACCTTTAAAGAACTTTCTATGGGCACAAGCTCAGACTTTGAAATAGCTATTGAAGAAGGAGCAACTATTATACGACTTGGAACCATTCTTTTTGGTCAAAGGGCGTGAAACTCCCCTTACTTTTAATTTTCTCCACATCCCTTCTTTCAGGTCTTTTTTTTGCCTTTTATAAAATCCCACTTTGGTTTAGCCTACCTCTAACTTGTATTTTACTTTTTTATTTTAGGCCCAAATTGTTTTTCTTGTGGATTACACTCTTTATAGGGTTTTATCTTTGGGGCTATAACTTTTATTTCAAAAAAGAATATTTATATCCTTTTAAAAGGTTAGAAAGAATTCATGTAAAGATTCTAAAAGTTGAGCCTTTTTATGACAAGTTTAAGATCTTGGCAGAAGCAAGAGAAATTGGAAGGATTGAATTCACAAGCGTTAAAAACATTTTTTTGCCAGGAAATATCTGTGAATTGACCTTAAGAGAGAAAAAATCTTTAAAAATTTTAAACCCCTTTAGTTTGAGTTATAAGGAAAGATTTTTTATTAAAGGAGTTGAAGGGGAATGGATTTTAGAGGAAAAAGAGAAAGTGTATTGTATTGCTTATGAGGGATCTTTGCTTGAAAATTTGCGTTTGCAACTTATGGATTTTGCTGAAAATCTTTCACCCCTTGCCAGGGGTCTATTTATAGCTTTGGTATTAGGGATTGAGACTCAACTTCCTGAAGAGTACTTAGAGAAACTAAAAACCCAAGGTCTTTATCATCAATTAGCTATCTCTGGTTTTAATCTGGGGATCCTTTTTGGAATAATCTATAAATTAGCAAGATTAATTCTTCCCTATACGCCCCTTCTTAGACTTGGATTACCTATTCAAATTTGGGCCTCTTTATTAGCTTTACCCGGAGCAGGTATACTTCTTATCCTTTCAGGCTTCCAAGCTCCTACCCTTAGAGCCTTCTTTTTTCTCTTATGCTTATTCCTAAGTAAACTCTTCTTCAGACTAACCCCTTCTCTTTATATCCTTTTATTGGCTGGCTCATTATTAGTTTTATTTAATCCTACCCTTATTGGAAGTGCCTCTTTTCAGCTCTCCTTTGTGGCTACCCTTGCTTTGATCTTAGGGGACAAATTTTTTAAAGAAAAGGTTTTCCCATATAAGGGAGAAAAACTTAGTCTCTATCAAAAAATCCTTTATAGTCTTGGTTATGCTCTTTTTATCTCCACATTTATCAGTCTCTTTACTTTTCCTTTTCTTATTTATATGACAGGTTATTTCCCTTTAGCTTCGCCTATTAATAATCTTATAGCTACTCCTATGTGGAGCCTAATTTTTATTCCCATATCTATATTTTGCGCCCTACTTGCTTTTATTTTTCCAACTTTAGCACAAGGGCTTTTAGATCTTATGGCAAAAATTTTTGAATTTTATTCAGATATTCCCTTATTTGAGTGGATTTATCAGTTGTCTCTTCCTGTAAACCTCTTTCTCCTCTGGTTAGCCTCTATGGGAATTTTTATGGCAATAATGCTTAGACTGCCCCTGAAAAATTGGTTAAAATTTGGATTAATCCTTTTTGGAATACTCTTTTCTTACTTTTCTTTACAGAAACTTTATAAAAAAGTAGATTTTATTTTTATTCCTAAGCTCTTTTCACATAGAGCTATACTAATAAAGGAGAAAGAAAATTATTTTCTCCTTTTAAAAGAAGATTTTCAAAATCCCCTTATTCTGAAAAATCAACTTTTACCCCTATTGAGAAAGTTTGGGGTAAAGGAGATTAAAGGAGTTTATTTATTTTCGGAGGTTAATGACTTAAAACTTTTTAAAGAATATTTTAGTCTTGGCAGAGTTTATAGTGCATCAGATTTCGAAATTTTTGGAGATCTAAAGATTTTTAAGTATTCTACAGAACTTATTCCCATAGAGAGTGGGATATATTTGCTTGAATTTAAAGGAATAACTCTTATTTTAGTAGACAAGGATATTAAAGTACCAAATAGAGGACTTTCAGCAGAAATTGTTTATTACTCTGGGAAAAAGAGGGCTAAAGAAAGTAATGCTCCTTTAGAAATTTTTGAGAAAAAGAGAAATTCTTCACTTTACCTTTTTCCTAAGGAAGGAAAATTTTTAGTGGTAGAGGAAGTAGATAAAGAAAAAAGTTATTTACTTAGACTTTTTTTTCCTTTAATTCCTTATATATTAGAAGTTGGGGAGTTAAAAGAAGTGGATTATCAAGAGATAGAGGAATAGGGAGGATTATGGAGAGAGAATTTGAAACCTTTGAACATGGGGCAGATATTGGTATTAGAGGATATGGAGAAACTCCAGAAGAGGCTCTTTCTAATGTTCTAAAAGCACTGGCTTCACTTTTGGTTGAAACCCCTCAATTTCTTCAAAGTGCTCCTATCTTTAAATACCCCATAGAAGTTGAGGCAGAATTTTTAGATGAACTTCTGATTATTTTTATTAATAAAGTTTTGAGTATTTCATCCTTGGAAGGAGTTCTTTTGTATGAATTTAAAGGAAAATTAAAGGAGGACAAAAAATATTTTCTTCAAGGAGAGGTAGCTGGGGTTCCCTTTGAGCCAGAGAAATATGGTTATGGAGTAGAGGTTAAAGGTGCAACCTTTACCTTAGCCAAATTTGAAAAGGAAAAGGGGAATTATATAGCTCAATGTGTAGTTGATGTTTAAAAAAGCTTCATAGAGGTAAAAAAATGAAGGCAGTACAAATTCTTTATATAAAGCCACTTCAACCTCAATTAGGAAGGAG
>JBKBMM010000012.1:0-14270 GCA_046295835.1 Caldimicrobium sp. | reverse complement strand
AAATGAAGGCAAAGGGTTGGGTAGAAATGGGTAGTTTTACCTCAAAAACTACCTTTTTGGCCTTTAAAAGACCTGAGGGGCATGCTTTTATTAGCATATCTGAAGGTTTTGTGCAAACCACTGTAAGAATTATTTTCTTTTTAAGTGGTGTTAACTAAAAAAAGAATTCTTCTGGGCATCACTGGTGGAATTGCCCTATATAAAAGTTGTGAGGTTATTCGTCTTTTAAAAGGTTTAGGAGTTGAAGTCAAGGTTATATTGTCCACAGGAGCAGAACAGTTTGCTTCGCCTCTGCTTTTTTCAGCTTTAAGTGGTGAAAGAACTTATACTAATAAAGATTTTTTTATAGCTAATGGTGAAATTCCTCATATTGCCCTTGCTACTTGGCCTGATGTAATTCTTATTTTACCTGCAACTGCCTCTTTTTTATCTAAATTAAGAACAGGTCAGGCAAGTGAACTTCTCTTAGCAACTCTTCTTGCTACAAAAGCACCTGTATATATCTTTCCTTCTATGAATACCCAAATGTTTTTGCATCCTGCAACTCAAGAAAATTTGTCTATTTTGCGCTCCTATGGATATTATATTTATGAACCTTCAGAGGGAGAGCTTGCTTGTGGAGCAGAAGGAAAGGGTAGGTTACCTGAACCAAGAGAAATCCTTGAAGTTATTAAAGCCCATTTCATACCAAAGACTTTACTTGGCAAAAAAGTGCTCATTACAGGAGGCCCTACAAGGGAGTATATTGATGATGTGCGTTTTCTTACTAATGCCTCTTCTGGAAGAACTGCCCTTTTACTTGCTAAGGAGGCATATTATAGAGGTGCAGAGGTCTATCTTCTTTGGGGTTTAGAAGAACTCTCAGAGCCCTTTCCCAAATTACATTACTTTTTACCCATTTCTTATCCTCAAATTTTCTATACTCCTACTACCGAGGAGATGTATAATAAAGCCTTAGAACTTTTTCCAAAAGTAGATATAGCTATTTTTGCCGGGGCACCCTGTGATTTCAAACCGAGGCATAAAATCCCAGGAAAGCTTAAGAAAGATACCTCTTTAAGTCTTGAGCTTGAATTAACGCCAGATATTGCCAAAGAACTATCTAAAATGAAGGAGAAACAAATAACCATTGGTTTTGCCTTGGAAGAAAAGGAAAATTTAGAAAGCTATGCAAGGATTAAAAAAAGTGAAAAGAAATTTGATTTGATAGTGGCTAATCCTTTGAGTACTGCAGGTGCATTAAAGTCAGAGTATCTGATTATTGGGCCAAATTTTGAAAAAAAATGGGAATCTCTATCGAAAGAAGCCTTAGCTAAGGAGATTTTTGAGTTAATATCTCTCTTTTTTTAGGTTGATAAGTGCAAAGAGGTTCCTCTTCTAAGTAATCCCCTGTAGCTTCATATGCCCTTGCTCTGCATCCACCACAAACCCTTATATATTCGCATCTTCCGCATTTTCCTTTATACAGTTTAAAATTCCTAAGCTTATTGAAAACTTCAGAGTTTTCCCAAATCTCTTTAAAGGTATTTTTCCGCAAATCTCCACAGGGTACTTCTAAATATCCACAAGTTTGGACAATACCATTATATCCTATGAAACAAAATCCTACCCCAGCAAGACACCCTCTTGTAATGGCATCAAGTCCAAAGGTTTCATAATTAACTTCTATTCCCTCGGCTTTAGCCCTTTCTCTCAAAATTCTATAATAATGAGGGGCACAAGTAGCTTTTAGATGAAGATTAGTATTCTTTCTTTGTTCATAGAACCAATGCAAAAGTTCTTCATATTTTTCAGGTGGCAAGGATTCTTTGGAGAGTTCCTTTCCTCTTCCTACAGGAACAAGCAAAAAGATATGATGGGCAACTGCACCAAGCTCTTTGGCAAGTTCATGAACCTTTGGCAATTCCTTGGCATTAACAGCAGTTATAGTAGTATTTATTTGAAAGGGTATACCAACTTCTTTTAAAATGTGAATTCCTTTCAGGGCGCCTTCAAAGGCACCAGGCATTTTTCTAAATTCATCGTGTTCCTGAGGGCTTGCACCATCTAAGCTTATACTTACTCTGGAAATGCCAATCTTTTTTAACTCAAGGACAAGCTCTTTAGTGAGAAGTGTCCCATTTGTAGCTAATACTGGTTTTAGACCAAGCTCCACAGCCCTTTTTGCAATTTCAAGTAAATCTTTCCTAAGAAGAGGTTCCCCACCTGTAAGAATAAGTACTGGATAAGAAACCTCTGTGATTTCCTTAAGAATTCTAAAAACCTCTTCAGTAGTAAGCTCTCCTTCATAAGTACCTCTTGATGCTGATGCCCTACAATGCACACAATCAAGGTTGCATGTTCTTGTAAGCTCCCAAGCAATTAGTTTAGGAGTAAAATTTTGTCTTTCCATAAGGTTACCTATTTTATTATAATTCTTAGGGGATCACCCTTTTTCAATTTTCCACCTTTTAAAACCTTTGTAAAGACACCTCTATTTCTCATTTCACATTTTCCTACCCTTTGAAAAATAGCACAACCATGATGGCATTTTTTTCCAATTTGAGTTACCTCAAAAAGACATTCTCCTGCCTCTATAAGATCACCTATTTTAATCTGTGAGAGATCAACATCTGTAGTGATATTTTCTGCAAGTTCTCCATAAGCAATAGGTCTTCCCAAAAGTTCTTTCATCCATTCTAAGGTATAGATATCAAGAAAGCTCACTTGACGATGCCATGGGCCGGCATGGGCATCACCCTCGATACCAAAGTCTTCAACTACTTTTACCTCATCTACATTTTCCTTAGGTACTCCCTTTGCTTTACTAATAGATATAGCAATTATTTTTCCTTCTAATATAGACATATCTACTCCTTAAATTAAGGCCTGCACATAGTTTCTTAGTGTTCCTATATTTTCAATTTCTACTTCTACTACATCTCCTGATTTTAGTGGGCCTACTCCAGGAGGGGTTCCTGTAGCAATTATATCTCCAGGAAGAAGGGTCATAACTTGAGAAATAAAATATACTAATTCAATAGGTTTAAAAATAAGTTCAGATGTATTAGAGTTTTGAACAACCTTACCATTAATCCTGGTTTTAAGAGAAAGGTTATCTGGATCTATGTCTTTCACAATGAAGGGGCCTACCGGGGCAAAGGTATTAAAACTTTTACTTCTTGTCCATTGTCCGTCTTTGCGCTGAAGATCTCTTGCAGTAACATCATTAAAACAAGTGTATCCTAAAATAGCCTCCTCTACTTCTTTATATTTTGTAGGTCTATAAAGTTCTTTCCCTATTACAATAGCTAACTCTCCTTCGTAATGAACCTCGGCACTTTCTGGAGGAAGCAAGATAACCTCCTCATGCCCTATAACTGTTGTGGGAGGTTTTAAGAAAAGTATGGGTTCCTGGGGAAGAGACATCTTTAGCTCTTCTGCATGATCTCTATAATTCAGCCCAACTCCAATTATTTTGCTTGGCAAAACAGGAGCTAAAATTTTTAGCTCTTCTAAGGAATATATCTTTTTCTCCTGTGAAGAAAGATCTATTACTTTATCTTGCAAAAGAGCCCCAAAAAAGGTTCTTTCCTCAAGTTGAAATCGACCTATCTTTATAAAATTCATGGTTTTAATTATCCCACAAAAATAAAAAAAAACAAACTAAATTTGGGTCATAAGTAAATTAAGATCTAAAGGTCTCTGTTTTAATTCATTATCTAAGTAAAAGAGGGCTTGAGGATCATTTTTAATAAGCTTAAGTTTATTGAGTATGGTTTTAAAAGAGGCCTCTTCTTCTACTTGCTCATCAATAAACCATTGTAAAAAATTTTCTGTGGCATAGTCCTCAAATTTCTTGGTTAGGCTCATAAGATTATTAATCCTTGAGGTTACCTCTTGCTCATGTTTGTATGCATAGGAAAAAACATCTTCAGCATTTTGCCATTCCTTAGGTGGCGCTGGAATTTCTTCTAATTGAACTCTTCCATCTCGTTCAAAAAGGAATTTATAAAATTTCATCGCATGCATCAATTCTTCAGCACATTGTGCCTTCATCCAGTGAGCAAAACCCTCTAAGCCTTGATCTTCAAAATAAGCTGCCATGGATAAATATAAATAGGCAGAATACAACTCCCACTTGATTTGTTCATTTAAAGCCTTCTCCATTTCAGGTTTTATCATCTTTTGCCTCCTATGTTAAAATTTTTACTAAACTAAAAATAACTTAAATCAATTTTATTAAAAGACAATTTTTTGTGACTTTTTTCGATAATATCTCTCTGTGCCTTTTATGTCTTTAAAGTGTAAGCTTTTTTGTGACTACATTTTAAAGTATAGGCTATTTCTTCTGCCCTTTTCTTGACTTTATATTTCAAAAGGCTTATTATAATTTGCAGGAGGAGGCAATCTCATGAGCGAGGCACTTTTAAATCAAATGAAAGAGGCACTTCTATATGAAAAAAAACAGGAAAATAAGGTGCAATGTAGACTTTGTAATCATTACTGTATTATTTCAGAAGGAAAGAGTGGGCTTTGTGGGGTAAGAGTTAATCATGAAGGTATTTTATATACTTTAGTTTATGGAAAAGTCGTGGCGGAAAATTTAGATCCCATTGAAAAAAAACCTTTATATCACTTTTTGCCAGGTTCTACTTCTTATTCAATTGCTACAGTGGGGTGTAATTTTAGATGTAGTTTTTGTCAGAATTATGAAATTTCACAATATCCTCATTTATATCCTGGTGAAATCCCAGGAAAAAAGATGAGTCCGGAGAAAATTATAGATTCTGCTCTTTTGGTAGGTGCTAAAAGTATTTCCTATACCTATACAGAACCCACAATCTTTTTTGAATTTGCCTTAGATTGTTGCAAGCTTGCTGTAGAAAAAAAATTAAAAAATGTCTTTGTTTCTAACGGATATATGAGTAAAGATGCTATAGATTTAATTAAAGACTATTTACATGGAATAAATGTGGATTTGAAAGCTTTTAATGAAGCCTTTTATAATAAAATCTGTAAAGCTAAACTTAAACCAGTTCTTGAAAATTTAATTTATCTCAAGAAAATGGGTATTTGGGTTGAGGTTACTACTCTTATTATTCCTGGAGAAAATGACCAAGAGAGGGAATTAAGAGAGCTTGTCCGTTTTATTAGAGATGAATTAGGACCAGATACTCCATGGCATATTTCAAGATTTTATCCCCAATATCAGATGCTTAACAAGTCTCGCACCCCAGTTGAAACCCTGGAAAGGGCTTATTATATTGGCAAAGAAGAAGGATTATATTTTATTTACATAGGCAATGTACCTGGGCATGAAAAGGAAAATACCTATTGTCCTAAATGTGGGGAGCTTTTAATTGAACGTTATGGATTTACTATACTACAGAACAAGCTAAAGGAGAGAAACTTTTGTGAAAATTGTGGTTTTGAAATTCCCGGAATCTGGCACTAAGATGTCCACAAGCTGCAGAGATTTTAAGCCCTTTACTTTTTCTCACCGTAGTTAATATTCCTTTAGATAATAAAAACCTTTGAAAATCTTCTATAGTTTTATCCTCAGGGCGTTCAAAAGGGAGCTCTGGATGAGGATTAAAGGGGATCAAATTGATTTTTATAGGTAAGCCTTTAAGAAGTTTATATAAGGCTTGTGCTTCCTTTAAAGAGTCATTAATTCCCTTTATAAGGACATATTCAATGGTATGCCTTCCTTTTTTTATTCTTGGAAAGGTTTTTATGCACTCAAGGAGGGAAGCTAAGGGATATTTTTTTGCAATGGGCATAAGCTCCTTTCTCAGCTCATCATAAGGTGCATGTAAAGATATAGCAAGGGCAGTGGGGAACTCTTTAGCCAATTGATATATTTTCTCCACCAATCCCACAGTGGAAACCGTTAAGCGTTTTTTTGAAAAATTAAAGCCCTCTTTATCTGCTAAAATTTTTAAAGCTTTAACTAAATTTTCGTAATTTGCTAAGGGCTCGCCCATCCCCATAAAAACTATATTTCTTAAAGGAAGCTCTATACCTTTTTCTTTTAGATATCTTTTAGCTATAACAACTTGAGAAATAATTTCGTAAACCTCCAAATTGCGTTTAAATCCAGATTTTGCAGTCAAGCAAAATTTACAACCCATAGCACATCCTACCTGTGTGGACACACATAAAGTATAATGATCCCTTTCGGGAATGAGAACCATCTCAATCACTTCGTTATCTGCAAGTCTTAAGGCAAACTTAATAGTTCCCTCATCATCTGAAAGGGAATTAATTATTTCTGGAAGAGAGAGGGTAAAATTGTTTTTAAGTTTTTCTCTTAGTGTTTTAGGAAGATCAGTCATCTCATCAAAGCTTAGAGCACATTTGGTAGTAATCCAATGATAGATCTGTTTTGCCCTGTAAGGAGCTTCTTGCAAGGGCAAAAAGGCTTCCTTAATTTCCTCTATGGTTAAGTTTCTCAAATTTGGTTTCATAGGGTTTACATTTCTAAAGTTTTTACTAAATATACACTTTCTTCTTTGGAGAGTGCCTCTAAGGCTTCCTTAGTTGGTGGGGTATCTAAACTAAGTAAAATTACATTTCTTTTTTTCATAGGATCCTGCCCCACATACATACGAGAGATATTTAAGTTATATGAGCCAAGGATAGTCCCAATTTTACCAATTACTCCAGGTTTGTCTTCATTAAAAATATAAAGCATATGTCCTTCAGGTAAAGCATCTAATCTAAAGCCATTAATTCTAACGATACGGGGTTCACTTTTACCAAAGAGAGTTCCTTCGACCAAGGTTTCTCCTTGTGTATGTTTTACTCTAACGCTAATAAGGGAGGTAAAATCTTCTGTCTCCTCAGTTTTAGTTTCTAAAATTTTTACATTCCTTTCTTTTGCTCTAAAGAGAGCATTTACATAGTTAACATCTTCTTTTAAAAAAGGAGAAAGCAATCCTTTAACTAAGGCAAGGGTTATTGGCTTTGTATCAAGTTTAGCCAGTTCACCTTTATAGGTAATTTCAACCTCTTCCATAGCACCTTCGCAAATTTGGGCAGAGAGCAACCCAATTTTTTCCGCTAAATTTAACACAGGTTTAAGTGTTTTAAGGAGTTCTGCACTGATTGAGGGAACATTTACTGCATTTCTAACAATGCCATGTAATAGAAAATCAACTACTTGTTTAGCAATTTCTATAGCTACTGTTTTTTGTGCCTCTATAGTTGATGCACCAAGGTGCGGTGTGGCAATTACCTTATCTGACTTTAATAGAGGATGATCAGGAGGCACTGGTTCTTTTTCAAAGACATCTAAGGCAGCACCTGCAACCTTTCCAGAATTAATTGCCTCAAAGAGCGCCTCTTCATCTATAATGCCACCTCTGGCACAATTAATAATGTAGACACCTTCTTTCATTTTAGCAAAGGCTTCCCTGTTAATGAGATGATAAGTTTCCTTTGTTAAAGGTGTATGAATAGTTATAAAATCAGCTTTAGCATAAAGTTCTTCTAAGCTTACAAGTTCGATGCCCTTTTTAGCTGCAGCCTCTGGAGTAACAAAGGGATCATAGGCTATGACTTTCATTTGAAGACAAAGGGCCCTCTCAGCTACAATACTTCCAATTCTTCCAAGCCCAATAATACCAAGAATTTTATTATTAAGTTCCACTCCCATAAACTTCTTCCTTTCCCAGAGCCCATTTTTAACTGAATTATTGGCTTGGGGTATTTTTCTTGCTAAGGCAAAGAGAAGGGCAAGGGTATGTTCTGCTGCAGATAAGGTATTTCCACCTGGTACATTCATAACAACTATGCCATATTCATTGGCTGCCTGAATATCCACATTATCAAGCCCTGTTCCAGCTCTGCCAATTACTCGTAAATTTTTTCCAGCCTCAATAATTTCTCTGGTAACCTTTGTTCCACTACGTATAATAAGAGCAGAGACCTCACTAATTTCTCTCTTAAGTTCCTCAGGAGAAAGTCCAGGTTTATAGATAACCTCTAAACCTGCTTCTTTAATTATATTAATCCCTTCCTCTGAGAGCGGATCTGAGATTAAAACTTTCATAGAAGCCCCCCTTTATGAACTAAGGTAAAAAGTTAATATAATAAACCTGTAGCAGAATGCAAACTAAATAGCTTCACTTTGGATGTGCACTTCCATGGCCTTAGTTACACAGGCTGAAACACAAAATCCACAGGCAGTACATTTCTCTGGGTCAAAAATTACCTTAAAGGTATTTCTATCTACAAAAAGAGCTCCTGTTGGACAAACAGCAGTGCAAGCACCACAGTGAATACAAACTTCTTCATTTTTCATTACTTGCTGCCCCAGAGATTGAACTTCTACTCCCATTTCCTTTAAAAATTGAAGCCCCCTCTCTATTGACTCCTTATCTCCCATCAACTCCATAATCATAATTCCTTCTTTTCCCGGTGTAATGGTTGCTTTAAGAATGTTAAAAATCAAATTAAAGTCTTTAACTAAGCGGTAAACTATAGGATTTTCTACAATTTCCGGTGAAAATTTTAAAAATAGTCCCTTTTTAAGCATTTTTACCTCCTAGATTTTTTCTATATTAGAATTATAATCCACTTGCGCCAATTTAGCTACCCCTTCGAACTTACTTGTAAAGGTATTCCAAAGCTTGTTTTTTTTTATAGATGGGCTAAAATTATATAAAAGGACAGAGAGGATAAAAATGGATATAGAGGAACTTTTTTTAGAGGCTGCCCAAGCTTTTGCTAAAAAAGAGTTAGATAAAGCTTTAGAGCTTTTAAATGAGATATTAACTTATGATCCTAATCATATAAAGGCTTTAGAAACAAGAGCAGCTATTTACATACAGAAAGAGGACCTTGATACTGCTGAAAGAGATCTCAACACTGCCATAGCTTTGGAACCAAAAAATGCTCGGCTTTATTTTAGATTAGGACTAATCTATTATAAGAAAAAGGATTTAGACCAAGCTTTAGAATATTTTACCCAGGCTATAGATTTAAATCCCATGTATCCTGCTGCTTATATGGCAAGAAGTCAAGTGCTTAGGGAAAAAGGTTTAGAAGAGGCGGCAGATTTAGAGTTAGATAAAGCAGTTGCAGCACATAGAGAGTTGGCTAAAGCCAATAAAATTATAGATTTTGCTTAGGACTCAGAGCATTTCCTCCACAGTAGTTGTCCATTTAAAAATATCCTCTATTTCTCCATATTGAAGACCAGTAAGATAATTAAAGAAGGTCTGAGCTATAGGACCTGTCTTTTCATTGTTAATAATATATTCCTTGCTCTGATAATATATTCTTCCCACAGGGGAGATTACCGCAGCTGTTCCTGTTCCAAAACATTCTTTTAATGTTCCCTTCTCAATACCTTCAATGACTTCGGTTATAGAAATTCTTCTTTCACTACAAGGGATTCCCAAGTGTTGGGCTAATTTAAGCACTGAATCTCGGGTAATACCAGGTAAAATTGAGCCGGTAAGAGCTGGGGTTACAAGTTCATTTTCAAAATAAAAGAAAATATTCATGGTTCCCACTTCTTCCACATATTTTCTTTCAATACCATCTAACCAAAGAATTTGAGTATATCCTGCTTTTTTTGCTTCTTCCTGAGCTTTTAGGCTTGCTGCATAATTTCCACCAGCTTTAATATCGCCTGTGCCTCCAGGGAAGGCTCTCACATATTTTTCAGTTACATAAATTTTTATGGGATTAAATCCTTCTTCATAGTAAGCTGAAACTGGGCAAAGAATAATTACAAAAAGATATTCATGGCTTGGTTTAACCCCAAGGGTTCCCTCTGTACCAAAGACAAAAGGTCTTATATAAAGAGCTGAGCCTCTTTTCTTAGGGATCCAATCTCTATCTATCCAAACCAAGGTTTTAATTGCTTTGAGGACTAAATCTGGATCAAGTTGGGGTATACAAAGCCTTTCAGCAGAACGATTAAGACGAGCTATATTTTCCCAGGGCCTAAAAAGCCTTATGCGCCCATCAACTCCATAATATGCTTTTAACCCCTCAAAAATAGTCTGAGCATAGTGAAGGACAATAGCCGCGGGATGAATTTCCAAATTTGAAAAGGGCACTATCCTTGGTGCATGCCACCCCTGATGGCAATTATAATTCATTAAAAACATATGGGGTGTAAAGACCCTTCCAAAAACTAATTTCTCAAAATCTGGAGCCTTCCTTTGCTCTTGAGAAGCAAGCTTAATCTCAATTTCCATCCTCTCATCCCCTGTAAGGTTATTTACATTCCTTTAAAATTAAACCTTTTTACTTTTTTGACAAGCCTTAAAATCTGTGATACCTTTATAATGGTGCCACCTAAATTTAAACAAAGTCATAGCTTGTTAAAGCTTTTACAAGAAAAAGATTACCCACAAAGATTGGGTGAAATTTTACACTTTTCTTTAGGTCATTTATGCGCTAACCACTTATTTTACCCAAAGGAAGGGGATCTTCTTTGTCTGCTTGAAAAAGCCCTTTCCTTATATACCCCATCATATCAAGAAAGAGAAGCTTTAAAATTGGAAGCCCTAATAATTCTTAAAGAATCCATAGAGAGTCCTAAATGGGAGAAGTTTACCCAGCTTTTTTTAAATTCCCTTGCCATCTATCGAGAAATAGAAGGGTTTTATGCACCCAAAAATATACTTTTAAGACCAGATCTTTTGGTATTTAAAAAAGAGGAAATAATCTTATGGGAATTTAAACTAAGGAAAAGAGACTTTAAAGAAGAACAACTTTTTCATTATAAAGAGTTTTTACAGGTCTTTTATCCCAAAATAAAAAAAACTTTTTATTTATTAACCTTTATACCTTTTGATTTTGAAATTTTAGAGGAAAGGGGAGGAGATCCGATTAAGGATGGCGATAAAAACTTTTCTTATCCCACCCAGCTCACACTTTTTAAAAACTTTAGCTAATTACCTTCTCTCTGAGCTTTCCTTTTTTTCTCCAGAGATTTCTTCTTTTTACATTCTCTTTCCCACAAAGAGAGCTACCTATTTTTTTAAGGATTATCTTGTAAAAAAAGCCAGTCCTCAATCAATTTTTTTGCCTAAAATACTTGCTTGGGAAGATTTCTCTTTAGAACTCTATTTAAACTTAACACCTGCTCCTAAGATGATCTTGCCTGAAGAAGCCCGGATTCTTCTTTTCATAGAGTCATTAGAGAGGGAGAAGTTGTCTCAAGATCCAAGGAGCCTCTTTTATTGGGGCACAAAATTTTTAGAGGTTTTTGACGAATTTGAAAAAGAAGGAAAAGTTCCCTCAAAACTGCTTTATCCCCCTGAGAACTTACCAAAGATGGCTCAAGACCTCTTTGAAGAACTTTCTTCCACATATGAGAAGTTTAAAAGCCTTTTAGAGGAAAAAAAAGTTATCTTTCCTTCCCTGCTTTTATCTGAAATAAGGAAACTGCTTTTAGAAAGTAAAGTTAACTTATACACCTTTATGAAAGGGCTTGTTATAGCGGGATTTGCTGCTTTAAGAAACTCTGAAAAAGAGGTTATGAAAACCTTGATAGAGTCTCTTAATGAAGTAGATTTACCTATTTACTTTTTTTTCGCAGACGACTATCCTCCACACCCCTTAATTCAGGACACCCTCAAGGACTTGAATTTGGAAGCAAGCCTTATACCTCAAACCTATTTAGAAATTCCTTCTGCAGAGAGAAAAATTAAACTTTTTTCCTTCCCTGATCCAGAAAGCGAAGTTTCTAAAGTTTTAGAATTAATTCAATATCCTATAGAAGAATATGATAAAACAGCCATAATTTTGCCCCTCTCCATTATGTTGCTTCCCCTTTCTCAGCGGTTAGAAAATTTGGAAACAGAACTTAATATTACTCTTCCCTTTCCATCTAAGTTATTATCTCTCTGTCAGTTTCTACAATTACTTCTTAAAGCGCAAAGAGAAAAAATCAAGGAAGGAATTTATCCCTTAGAAATTACAAAAAAGATTTTTAATTATCCCTTGGTTAAGGCTTTTTTTAGAAAAGAGCCTTATTTTGAAGGCCTTCTCCAAAAACTAAATAAAATTTTTGAAGAGCTTAAATTTCGCCAAATAGATATAAAGGAATTAGCTTTGTATCTTGAGCCTCCCCATAGGGAGTTTTTTGAAAAACTTGTAGAGATATTTTTAAAGAATTTTGAACATTTAGAAGGGCCTAAAGAGGTTAAAGCGGCCCTTCAAGCAATTGTTGAGCTTATAAAGCCCCTTTTTGAAGAAATAAACTCCTTAGAAGAATTCTTATTAAGTGAATACATAGCCCTTATCAAAAGGGATATATATTCCCTTTTTGATTATGAACCTTTATGGAAGAGTTTTCCCTTAAAAGATAACCTACTTTTTTACTTAACCTTTTTAGATTGGCTACTTTCTTCTATAGAATTGCCTCTTGTAGGTGAGCCTTTAGCTGGTTTACAAATTATGGGATTTCTTGAGGGGCGTTTGCTTTATTTTGACCGAATGATCATCTTAGATGTTAATGAAGGAAGTCTCCCCCCTCATACAGATATAAATCCACTGTTAACAGAGGAAATAAAAAGATATTTGGGTCTTCCTATTTTTAAAAATGATCTTTGGGATTACTACTTTAAATGTCTCCTTAATTCAGGAAAAGAGATAAACCTTTTTTATATCTCTACTTCCAAAGGTAAAGGTGATTTGGTGAAGGAGCCCTCAAGGTATATCCTTAAATATAAATGGGAATTAGAAAAAGTAAAAAAGACACCCTATGAAGAAATTTTTAAACCGCCTATAGTAATTAAAGTGCCAAAAAAAGATATCCCTAAAAGTGATAAAGATTTAGAAACTATTCATTTGTTTTTGAAAAATAGAGAGCTTAGCAGGAGTTTTTTTGAGACCTATCTTTACTGTCCTGCAAAGTTCTATTTTCAATACCTTTTAGGATTAAGACCTCTTGAAGAAACCTCTATTACAGATAAAGATATAGGAAACTTCCTCCATAAATACTTTGAAGAGTTCTTTAGAAAATATTTGAAAAAATCTCTTTCCTTTGATCAAATCCTTGAGTCAAGGGAATGGGAAAAAACTTTTACAGCTCTTTGGAGAGAAGCAAAGTTTGAAAGGGGTTTAGATCCATTGAGTCTCTGGTTAACTGAAAAGGTAACCAAAGCGTGTATAGAAAAGTATTTTGAGTATTTAAAAAAGGCTGAAAGAGAAGGGATCATTGAAGATACAGTAATTTTGGGTGTAGAAGAAGAGCTAAGATATGAGACAATTTTTGATGCACAAAACATTATTCTGTATGGCCGCATAGATTTTATAGTTAAAAGAAAAGAAAATAACCGTTTAAAATATATTATATTTGACTTTAAGACCAGTCCTTATAAAAAACCATATGTTAAAAGTCTTGACTCTCTTTTAAGAGCAGATTTTCCTCTTACTTTTAACAAAGAGGATTTAATCTATGTAAGAGAACTTTTTGGAAATGAATTGACCAATTTTCAACTCCTCTTTTATCTCTTCCTTTTTTTAAAGAATAGTCAAAACTTTATTTTTGAAGACCACTTTACTCTTGAGGCTGGATTTTTAACCCCAGCTAATGTTAAAGAACCAGAAAATTTCTTTTTTAAAAGGAGAAAGCCTGCAGATCAGGCAAAGATTATCAAATATCTTGAAAGAGAATTCGAAGGGCTTTTGCATTGGATAATTAGACATCTCTATGAGTGCCCCTCCTTTTATTTCTTCGATGAAGAGGAAAACTGCAAATATTGTCCATATAAAAGTCCCTGTCAAAACTTAAGATATTAAGGGAGGAGCTTTATGAAAAAGACAGTAAAATTAGGACTTGTTCAAATGGAGATAACTCAAAATATTGAGAAAAATTTAGAAAAGATGCTTGCATATATTAAGGCCTCATCAAGCGAAATCTTAATTTTTCCAGAGCTTGCTTTAACTGGTTATCAAAATTTTAGAAAGTTATCTAAGGAGTCTATTGAGGAAGCTCTTTTGGAAATTCAAAAAAATCTCTCTCAAAAAGTTCTTTTATTGGGATCACCTGTTATTTATAAAGACTTTTATACCAACGGATATTTATCTCTTTCAGAGAATGGAATTCAGCTTCTTGCAGAAAAAGAGGTGCTTTTTCCAGGACTTGACGATAAAGTATATTTAAAGCCTGGTCATGTAAGACATATTTTTACTTATGAAGATATAAGGTTGGGTATTCTTATTTGTTTTGAGCTTAGATGTCCTGAGATAGCACGATTTTATATAGGTCTTGGAGTTGATGGATTAATTATTCCAGCTCAGTGGCCAGAGAGTAG
>JBKBMM010000011.1:0-14401 GCA_046295835.1 Caldimicrobium sp. | reverse complement strand
ATTTCAGGTAGAGGACCTTAGCCCAATAGTCTTGATATTTAGTTGTAGGATCAAGGCCTTGTCTTGCCATGGCAAGGACATCATTCCAAGCCCTCTCTGGGATTTCAGATAAATCATAACCCTCAGCTTCAAGTTGAGCTTTAGCTAAACCCTCAGGATTTCCACCAAGAAGAATATCTACTCCACGTCCTGCCATGTTTGTAGCAATAGTTACAGCAAAAGAGCGCCCTGCTTGGGCAATAATTTGTGCCTCTCGTTCGTGATGTTTAGCATTTAAAACTTGATGGGGAATTTTTCTCTTTTTTAGAAGCTTTGAGATAAGCTCGCTTTTTTCAATGGAGGTTGTTCCAACTAAAACTGGTCTTCCCTTTTTATAATTTTCTTCAATTTCTTCTACAACCTTTTCAATCTTTTCTTTAAAGGTGCGAAAGACAAGGTCTGGGTAATCAATTCTAATCATGGGTTTGTGTGTGGGAATAACTACCACATCTAAGTTGTAAATTTCTTTAAATTCAGCTGCTTCAGTTTCTGCAGTTCCAGTCATTCCTGCAAGTTTTTCATACATCCTAAAATAGTTTTGAATGGTTATCATAGCTAAGGTTTGATTTTCTGCCTCAATGCGAACTCTTTCTTTTGCTTCAATAGCCTGATGAAGGCCATCACTCCAGCGTCTTCCAGGCATAAGACGCCCAGTAAATTCATCTACAATGATTACTTTGCCATCCTTTACCACATAGTCCACATCTCTTTTAAAAAGATGATGCGCTCTTAAGGATTGGTGTATATGATGGACCAAACGTACATATTTGGGATTATATAAATTGGAAATTCCAAGAAGTCTCTCACATTCTGAAATCCCTTCTTCAGTTAAATGGGCACTTTTACTTTTTTCATCCACAGTAAAATGAATATCCTTTTTAAGCTTTCTTACTATTTCATCTATATAGTAGTAAAGATCAGTGCTTTCTTCAGAAGGGCCTGAGATAATGAGAGGAGTTCTTGCTTCGTCAATTAAAATAGAATCTACTTCGTCAATAATAGCATAATAATGATCTCTCTGCACCATATCCTCTATGGAATATTTCATATTATCCCTTAAATAATCAAAACCAAACTCAGAATTAGTGCCATATAGGATATCAGCTTGATAAGCCCTTTTCCTTTCATGATCCTCCATGCCATTCAAAAGATAAGCAACATTAAGATTTAAAAACCTGTAAATAGGACCCATCCACTCTGCATCTCTTTTGGCAAGATAGTCATTAACTGTTACAATATGAACCCCTCTTCCTGTTAATGCATTAAGATAAGCAGGAAGGGTTGCAACCAAAGTTTTCCCCTCACCTGTCTTCATTTCTGCAATTTTACCTTGATGTAAAACTATGCCGCCCATTAATTGAACATCAAAGTGCCTAAGTCCAAGCACTCTTCGAGAAGTCTCCCTTACAACTGCAAAGGCCTCTGGCAATAGAGAATCCAAACCTTCTCCTTTGGCTAATCTTTCTTTAAATTCAAAGGTTTTTCTTGAAAGCTCACTGTCTGAAAGTTTTTGTATTTGTCCTTCTAAAGAATTGATTCTTTCCACTATAGGCCTTAGTTTTTTTAATTCTCTTTCGTTTTTTGTTCCTACAATTTTAGTAATAAGTTGAGTAATCATTCCTTTTCACCTACCTTTTAAGCTAAAAAGTTTTTCTTAAATTTAATGCTTTTTAAAGTTAAAACAAGTAGAGGCAAAACTCCTTAAAGGATTAAGTTTTCTTATAAAATCTTTCTTTTTCACTAAAGATGCAGCCGCAATATTTTTGTCGGTAGAGATTGAGTTCTATTGCCCTTTTTTTACCCTCGTAATAACCAATTCTCCAGTCTTCGTAATGAAAGGGAATTTTATATTTATAAGAAAGTTCTTCTGCAATCTCTTTAATCAGATCATGAAGCTGAAAGGGGCTATAGAGAAGGGTTGTAGAGAAGGCTGAGGCTTTTAGTTGTGAGGCAAGTTCAGCTGTTTTTTTTAGACGTAAATAATAACATCTTTCACATCTTTTAGGTTTTTCCCTTTGAAAGAAAACTTCCTCCAAGAAAAAGTCAAGATCATAAGTCTTATCCCAGAGAATTTCAATTTCCTCTGCAATAGCTACCTTTTCTAAAGCCTCTATTCTTAATTTAAATTCTTGATAGGGATGGATATTAGGATTATAGAAAAATCCTTTAATTTGAATACCCCTTTCTTTTAAAGTTTTGATGGGATAGAGAGAACAGGGGCCGCAACAGATATGAAGGAGAAGCATAGCAAGGTTTTATTTAGAAAGTTTTTGAGCAATAAGAGTTAATCTTTTTCCAAAGGCGCTTAGAATAGCCTTTTCTTCCTCATCAAGCTCTCTTTGGGAATTATCACCAGCAACATGACCAGGACCATAAGGAGATCCACCCCCTTTAGTGGTAAATAGCTCTTTTACTGAATAAGGCACTCCCACGAAGATCATACCTAAATGAAGCAGTGCTGGTAAAAGAGAAAAAATGGTCATTTCCTGACCACCATGTAGTGTGGAAGTTGAGACAAAAATTCCCGCAGGTTTACCTTCTAAAGCTCTTTCCTGCCAAAGAGGACTGAGTCGATCGATTTGGTTTTTTAGCTGAGCAGAGACTACTCCAAAACGAGTTGGCGTACCAAAGGCTATAGCAGAGGCTTCTCTAAAGTCATCAAGAGTAACTAAAGGCACATCTTTTTGCAGCTCTTTTCCTTTTTTAATATCTTCTCTTGCATTAATAACCTCTTCAGGAATTAATTCTGGTACCGTTCTAATCACAGCTTCAGCTCCAGGAACTTCCTTTACTCCTTTAGCTACTTCAAGAGCCATTTTATAGGTATTCCCAAAGGTACTATAATACACAATAAGAACTTTTAAACTCATAAATCCCCCTAAAATAAATTTATTTCTTAACAAAATAGTACCTCTTTTTCTTTAAAAGTCAAAGGATAAAGGCATTAAGTCTTCTTGACAAAGTTTAAAAGCTTTGCTAATGTAATATAAATTAGCTCAGGAGGGATCTATGGCGGACAAGCCCTTCATTCTCTGGTTTGATGAAATCAGATATGAAGATGTACCTTTAGTTGGTGGAAAAAATGCCTCTTTAGGAGAAATGTATTCAAAGTTAACCCCTAAGGGTATCAATGTACCCTACGGATTTGCTGTTACTGCAGAGGCTTATAGATATTTTATTAGAGAAAATCATTTAGATGACGAAATCAAAAAGGCATTAAAGGGTTTGGATACCCATAATATTGAGGATTTACAAAAAAGGGGAAAGAAGGTAAGAAATCTTATTCTTCATGCCAAGATGCCTGAGAGGCTTGCTGAGGAGATTGCCAAAAGTTATGAAAGGCTTTCACAAAAATATGGGAAAGATCCAGATGTGGCAGTGAGATCTTCAGCTACAGCAGAGGATTTGCCTGATGCCTCCTTTGCTGGGCAGCAAGAGACCTACTTAAATGTAAGAGGCACTCTTCAGGTCATTGAATATGTGCAAAGGTGTTTTGCCTCTCTATTTACTGATAGAGCTATATCTTATCGTCAAGATAAAGGTTTTGATCATTTTTCTGTGTATTTATCAGTGGCTGTGCAAAAAATGGTGCGCTCTGATAGAGCAAGCTCAGGTGTTATGTTTACCTTAGATACAGAAACTGGATTTCGCGATGTAGTATATATTACAGGTGCATGGGGGCTTGGGGAATATGTAGTGCAAGGAAAGGTAAATCCTGATGAATTTTATGTCTTTAAGCCAACCCTTAAAAAGGGATTCAAACCCATCCTTTCCAAAAAATTAGGAAGTAAACATGTAAAATTAGTTTATGGAGACTCACATCGTAAGCCTTTGAAGGAAGTAAAAACAACTAAAGAGGAAAGAGCCAGTTTTGTTTTAAGTGATGAAGAAATTTTGAAATTAGCTGAATGGGCTCTCTTAATAGAAGAACACTATGGAAGACCTATGGATATTGAATGGGCAAAGGATGGAGATGGAAAAGAGGTAGGTACAGGAGAACTTTTTATTGTTCAAGCAAGACCTGAAACTGTTCATGCTATAAAGGATAGCAAATTTTATGAAATTTATAAATTAAAGGGAGAGGGAAAAGTTCTTTGTACAGGTAAGGCTGTGGGAAGTAAAATTGGGCAAGGTAAAGCCAGAGTCATTTTAGATATTAGTGGGATTAATTCTTTTCAACCTGGGGAAGTTTTGGTTACCACAATGACAGACCCTGATTGGGAACCTATTATGAAAAAAGCCTCTGCTATTGTTACAGACAAAGGTGGAAGAACCTGTCATGCTGCTATAGTGTCAAGAGAACTAGGGATTCCCTGTATTGTAGGGAGTGAAGTAGCAACAAAGGTAATTAAAAGTGGAATGGATATTACTGTAGATTGCACCCAAGGTGAAGAAGGTAGAGTATTAGAGGGGTTAATTCCATTTGAAGTAGAAAGAATTGATTTAGAAAAACTTCCTAAGACCAAAACCAAAATTATGATGAATGTAGGTATTCCAGAGCAGGCCTTTGCTCAGGCACAAATTCCCAATGATGGAGTAGGCCTTGCAAGGCTTGAATTTATCATTAACTCTCATATTGGTATTCATCCATTAGCTTTAGTGCAATTTGATAAATTATTAGAAAGAGCCTCTCAAGATAAAAAAATACTTCCTGTTGTAAAAGAAATTGAAAGAAGAACCTTTGGCTATGAAAACAAGGTTGATTTCTTTGTTGACAAATTAGCTCAAGGTGTGGCCACTATTGCTGCCGCTTTTTATCCCAATGATGTAATTGTTCGACTTTCAGATTTTAAGAGTAATGAGTATGCTAATTTGATTGGAGGTTTTCTCTTTGAGCCAGAAGAACACAATCCCATGATTGGATGGAGAGGAGCTTCTCGTTATTACGATCCTAAGTTTGAACCAGCCTTTGCTTTAGAATGTAAAGCCTTGGCAAAGGTAAGAAATGAAATGGGACTAACTAATGTAAAAGTTATGATCCCCTTCTGTAGAACTCCAGAAGAAGGGTTAAAGGTCATACAAATTATGGAAAAATATGGTCTTAAAAGAGGTGAAAATGGTTTGGAAATATATGTAATGTGTGAAATACCAAGTAATGTGATTTTAGCAGAAGAATTTGCAAAGATTTTTGATGGTTTCTCAATTGGGTCAAACGACTTAACTCAATTAACTCTTGGTTTAGATAGAGATTCTGAGTTAGTTGCCCATCTGTATGATGAGAGAAATCCCGCTGTAAAGAAGATGGTGAAAGAGGTAATTGAAGTAGCCAAAAAAACTGGAAGAAAGATAGGCATATGTGGACAGGCACCTTCTGATTTTCCAGACTTTGCAGAATTTTTAGTGGAATGTGGAATAGATTCTATAAGTTTAACACCAGATACAGTTATAAAAACTCGCTTACTTGTTATGGAAAAAGAAAAAAGCTTAGAGAAAGAAAAAGCAAAGGTAAAATAGTGATCCTCTTGATTTATACTTTAATTTTTTTATTTTGGGCAAAGTTTGTCTTTTCCGCAAGTATAATAATTAATCCACCGCAAATACATCCTGAAAAAGAATTTGAGTATCTTAAAAACCCTATTTCGCAATTTTTAAGAGAGAGATTGGGCTATATTAATGTCAATGTTCAAGGTCCAAAGGAAGATAAAGTGTTAATTAGTGCCTTTCAATTTGAACAGCAAGGTAGAGTTAAAATTGATTTGACTTTGCAAGGGCAAACAACTGGAGAGCCTTCTTTTAAAAGGACTTATGAAACTACTTTTGAAGATTTTTGGAAGACCTTAGAAAAAGGGACAGAAGATATTAAAAAGATCTTATACCATAATTCAGAGACAATACCTGTAGCACCTTCAGACAAAATTACTGAATCAAAACCTGCTCTTTATTCTTATACCAATGCACTTTATTTTAAAAGTGAAACAAAGCCTTCCTTTTTTTCTAAAATCAATCCTATAAATCTTTTTTCTAAGTTGATTCCTAAAAAGGAGAACCCATTAAGCATTAAACTTCAAGTTCCTCCCCCACCTCCTCCTTCTATTTTAAGTGCTTCTAATATATTATCTCCAGACCCATTTGTATCGACAGCGCAGGGGTTAATGCCTTCTCTCAAACCACAATCAAACTTCTCTCAGAATGAGCCAAAAATGCCTGAAAATATACCACAAAGAATTCCTTCATCCCAAAATAGCTCTCCCTGGAAATGGCTGTAAGAGTTAGAAGATTAAAAAATAGGCAAAAATCCCTCTATACGAATTTAAAAATTTTCATATAATTTAAAATTAGAATGAGTTTTAAGCCTAAAATTGTCTTAACTCCCTACCATAAGAGGAAAAAAAAGAAAAAATATAAAAGGATTTTTATTTTTATTTTATTTTTTTTTGTTTTTTTCGCCCTTGGGGCTTATTTCTTACTTAGTTGGATTATTAGAAAAGAAAGTAAGGATTTAGAAAGATTAAGGCTTGAAAATCAAAAACTCAAAACGGAGGTTAGAGAATTTCAAAGTTCTGATAAGGCCTATGAAGAATATTTGAGGGTAAAAATGGGCTATATTGCAGAGGGAGAAAAGATTATTCTTTACAAAGGAAATACTGGGAAGCCTTAAACTTAAAGGGGGGTGGGGAAGATGTTTCAAGGGAAGGTTTTAGAGGGATATTTTGACGGTAAAGAGCTTAACTTTGCTATTGTGGTAAGTAGATTTAATGTTTTTATTACCCAGAAGCTTTTAGAGGGTGCATTAGATGTTCTAAGAAGGCATAATGTTATGGAGGAAAGAATTTACATTACTTGGGTACCAGGGGCCTTTGAAATTCCTTTGGTAGCTAAAAAACTTGCTTTAACTCAAAAATTTGACGCAGTAATATGTTTAGGGGCAATCATTAGAGGAGCAACTCCTCATTTTGAATATGTAGCTGCTGAGGCCTCAAAGGGTATAGCCCAGGTTATGCTTGAGACAGAGGTACCTATTATATTTGGAATATTAACCACTGATACCATTGAGCAAGCTATTGAAAGGGCTGGAACAAAGGCTGGCAATAAAGGTGCAGAAGCTGCCTTTAATGCTTTAGAGATGGCCAACTTGATTAGAAAACTTTCTCAATTGTAGCCTATTCTGATAAAAATTTGTGTTTAGGAGGGTTCTTATGAAATCGATAAAAGATTTTGATTTAAAGGGTAAAAAGGTATTTATAAGGGTAGATTTTAATGTTCCCATGGAGAATGGGAAAATAATGGATGACACGAGGATTGTAGAAGCTTTACCTACTATAAATTATGCCATAAAGAATGGCGCTAAAGTTATTCTTTGTTCTCATCTTGGAAGACCTAAAGGTAAAAGAGTTCCAGAGCTTTCTCTTAAACCTGTTTTTGAATATTTAAAGCAAAAATTGGAGGTACCTATTCAATTTTTAGAGGAGATTACAGAAGAGACTGTTAAAAGAGTTGCTTTAGAATTAAAGGATGGCGAAGTGTTGTTACTTGAAAATATTCGTTATTATGAAGGGGAGACCAAAAATGATCCAGAATTTGCAAAGGTTTTGTCATACTTAGCTGATGTTTTTATAAATGATGCCTTTTCTGTGTGTCATAGAGCCCATGCTTCCGTAGTAGGAATTGCTCAATTATCAAAGGAAAAGGGGATAGGATTTCTTACTGAGAAGGAACTTAAATTTTTAAATAAGGTTGTAGGAAAACCTGAAAGGCCCTTTTATGCCATTGTAGGTGGTAGTAAAGTATCCACCAAAATAGGAATTTTAAAGAATCTCCTTTCAAAAATTGATAAGCTTTTTATTGGTGGAGCCATGGCAAATACCTTTCTCTCAGCTATGGGTTATAAAGTGGGAAGTTCCTTAGTTGAAAAAGATTATATTGAGGTTGCCAAAAGCATTCTTCTTGAAGCAAAGGAACAAGAGGTAAAGATTTATCTTCCTGTAGATGTGGCAGTTGAAAGAAAAGGAGAAGCCTTTTATGTAAATTTAGATGAAGTGGAAGAGGAAGATATTATTTATGATATTGGCAAGGAAACTGTGAATTTATTTTCTTTAGCTTTAGATGGAGCAAAGACGGTTATATGGAATGGTCCTTTAGGGTATTTTGAGAAAAAAAGCTTTAGCCAAGGATCAGTTGCCTTGGCAAGAAAGGTAGCAAGTTTATCTGCTATAACTGTGGCAGGAGGAGGAGATACCTTAGCAGCCCTTAAATTAGCAGGAGTTTTAACTTCCTTCTCCCACACCTCAACAGCAGGTGGGGCCTTTTTAGAATATTTAGAAGGTAAAAACTTGCCTGGACTTTCTGTACTTTGAAAAAATTTAGATGGGGATTTTATTATGAGACAAAAGCTTTTTTTGGGAAATTGGAAGATGCACTTTACTTTAAGAGAGGCTAAAGTGTATTTTGAGAAATTTATATCTTTTCTCTTTAAAAAACCTCTTCATGATAGAATTATAGGAGTAGCACCTCCTTTTACTGCCTTATATTATGTGAAATCCCTTATTAAGGATACAAATATTAAGCTTTGTGCTCAAAACGTTCATTTTGCTGAAAAAGGAGCTTTCACAGGAGAGATTTCTCCTCTTATGCTAAAGGAATTAGGAGTAGAGTATGTAATTTTAGGACATTCTGAGAGAAGACATATATTTGGGGAAAATGATGCATTAATTAGTAAAAGAGTAGAGGGGGCGTATCAATTTGGGCTAATTCCTGTTCTTTGTGTAGGTGAAACTCTCATAGAGAGAGAAGAAAATAAAACTTTTGAGCAGGTAGAAACTCAGGTCAGAGAGGGGCTAAAGAGTATAAAAGAATTTGACCCAGAAAAACTCGTTATTGCCTATGAACCTGTATGGGCTATAGGGACGGGAAAGAATGCCACTCCAGAACAAGCTGAAGAAGTTCATGCCTTTATTAGAAAAGTTTTGGCAGAGACCTATGGAGAGGATATGGCTAAAAAAATCTGTATTCTCTATGGAGGGAGCGTAACTCCTGAGAATATAAAAGATTTGATAAAGATGCCCAATGTAGATGGGGTTTTAGTAGGTGGAGCTTCTCTTGATCCTGAAAAGTTTTATAAAATATGTAGTGTTGACCTTTAAGGAGGAAAAAATGCAATGTACTTTACCTGATTATTCTAATCTGGAACCAGAAATCTTGGAGATACCAAAGCAGTATAAGAAATTGGTTATAGTTGGTGCAAGTCCAAAACCAGATAGACCAAGCTATATAGTAATGGAATACCTTCTCAAGGAAGGATTTGAAGTTGTACCTATAAATCCTGCACATACAGAAATCTTAGGACAAAAGGTTTATCCAAGTTTAGAGGCTTTACCAGCAGATTTTTGTCCAGAAGTGGTAATTATTTTTCGGAGAAGTGAGGAGGTCCTACCTGTGGTAGAAAAGGCTATAGCTTTAAAACCAAAGGTAATTTGGATGCAAGAAGGAATTTCAAATGTAGAAGCAAAGGCTCTTGCTGAATCTCATGGGATTAAGGTGGTTATGAATAAATGTTTCAAAAAGGTCCACCAAATTAGTAAATGGAAAACTTAGTTTTTCCAAGAGATCTTCCTACACAGCTTGAGAATTTTCGTAAAATATTGCAATTCAAAAGAGATGATCTTACTAGTCTTGCCCTTTCTCACCTCTCCTTTGCCTTTCTTCAATATCTAAAGGAAGAAAGGAACTTAAATGAGCTCTCCTTAGAGTTTATACTCCGTCTCTCTCTTGCTCTTTATATAAAGAGTAAACTTCTTTTAAATACTTTAGAAGAGCCTAACTATTTTGAGGAAGAAACCGAAGAATTAGAAACTTTTGCGGAGAAAAAGAAGATTTTTTCCCATTATCATGTTTTATTAGGTAGAGGTCTGTTAGAAGAAGATGTTTTTTTACCTAAAATTAATGGAGTAGTAGAAATTGGAGTATTTGAGCAAGAAAAGGGAGATTTTAATCTTTTTCTCTCAGCTCTTTTGTCTTTTCTTGAAAAACAATTGAGGCAAGCTCCTTTAACTATTGAGTGGCATGAAAAATCCATTGAGGAGTATATGGAAGAAGTAAGAGACATACTTAGAAAAAAGAAGATAATTACTTGGAAGGAATTGATTGAGGATAAAGAAATAGTTGAGGTCAAAGAAAAAATCTATTACTTTTTGTCATTGCTTTTTTTAGTTTTTTACGGTGAATGTGGGATTTATCAGGATGATTTTGGTTGCATTCAAGTTTTTTTAAAAAGTACAGAGTAATAAACTTTTATTTCGATATAAAAAAAAGTGAAAAACACCTCAAAATTTACAAAGATTTCTCATAATAGGTTAAAATCTTAGAATATAATGATTGACAAATTGAATTAAATTGAATAATAAGAGAGGTGATGATGAGTTATACTATAAACCACATTGTAGAAAAGTGTACTGGATGTGAGGAATGTGTTAAGGCCTGTGCCGAAGGGCATGAAGGCCTTGCTAATTGTATGATCTTTAAAGTAGGTCCTAAATTTGCCTATTTTGCTTGCTTACAATGTAAAAAACCTCAATGTGCCAATGCATGTCCAGTAGCAGCTCTTTTAAGAAAAGGAGAGGTGGTAGCCTTTTATAAGGAGATTTGTGTTGGCTGTAAAAATTGTATGGAGGCATGTCCTTGGGGAGTTCCCAGATTTAATTTTAATTCAGGAACTATTGGAAAATGTGATCTTTGTATTGAGAGGGTAGAGAGGGGTGAGAAACCCTATTGTGTATCTGCCTGTCCAAATCAAGCTTTAGAAATCAAAGAGATTCCTGTAAAGGGGTAGTATATGTCTACTCTTTTAATCTTTGCGATTTTAGTCTTTGTAATTGGGTTAGCTATGCTTATAGCCAATCGAGTGATTGCTTTAAGAAGGCCATCTCCAGAGAAGTACATACCCTATGAATGCGGGATAGATCCATCAGGAGATACAAAGATCCCTTTTAAGGTGAAATTTTATTTAATTGCCCTAATTTTCCTTGTTTTTGATGTAGAAGTGGTATTTCTTTATCCTTGGGCAGTAGTTTTTGAGGAGCTCTCTTGGTTTGGTTTTATAGAAGTTTTTATTTTTGTTGTGCTTTTGTTTGCTGCCTATATATATGCCTTAAGCGAAGGAGCCTTAAAATGGGAATAGAGAGATCAACTATTGAGGTTGCGCCAAGAATTAGACAGGTTCCTGGTACCCCTGCTTTTGTCATGCCTATAGATGAAATTCTTAATTGGGCAAGAGCAAGTTCTCTTTGGCCCATGACTTTTGGTCTTGCGTGCTGTGCTATTGAGATGATGGCAACAGGGGCAAGTCATTTTGATTTAGATCGTTTTGGAATAATTTTTAGAGCTACACCTCGTCAGGCAGATTGTATTATTGTTGCTGGCACAGTAACTAAAAAAATGGCGCCTGCTGTAAAAAGAGTCTATGAACAGATGCCAGAGCCCAAATATGTAATTGCTATGGGAAGTTGTGCCTGTTCTGGGGGTATTTTTAAAACCTATTCTACAGTACAAGGAGTAGATGAATTTTTACCAGTAGATGTATATATTCCAGGTTGTCCTCCAAGGCCAGAAGCTCTCATTTATGGCCTTTTGCAACTTCAAAAAAAAATTAAATTAGAAACTAAAAGATGGGGATTTTGGAGATAAAGCATGGAAACCCTTAAAGAAGAATTAAGAGAGAGATTTGGGAGTAGTCTTGTATCTATTGCAGAGAAAGACTGCTTGACAGTGGCAATTCATAGGGAAAATTTCCTTAATCTTATTAGCTTTTTAAGGGAAAAGGGATTTAATCATTTGATTGATCTTTGTGGAGTGGATTATTTGAATTATAAACCAGAAAAAAAAGAAGAGCGTTTTGAGGTGGTTTATCACTTTTTTAATATGAAGGATAGAGTTTTGGTGAGAGTTAAAGTGCCTATACCAGAGGGAGATTGCTGGCAATATAGTTTAACTTCCTTATGGAGAACAGCGGATTGGTTTGAAAGGGAATGTTATGACATGTTTGGTATAAAGTTTAAAGGGCATCCTGATTTAAGGAGAATTCTCATGCCTGATGATTGGGAGGGATATCCTTTAAGAAAGGATTATCCCATCTATTTAGAAGAGGAGAAAGAATGGAAGGTTTATAAGGAGTTAAAAGCAAGAGCCAAGGGAGAATCTCTATGACAGCCTTAGTTGAAGTAACCTCGAAGCAGAGATTTGCTTCTAATTATGAAGAGCCCTTTTATATAAATATGGGGCCTCAGCATCCATCAACGCATGGGGTCTTAAGGCTTGTTTTAGAGTTAGAAGGTGAAACTATAGTAAATTGTGATCCTAAGATAGGATATTTGCATCGAGGAGTTGAAAAACTTGCAGAAAATCTGAATTATAACCAGTGTGTAGTCTTGAGTGATCGTTTAGATTATATTGCTTCAGCTGCTAATAATACAGCTTTTTGTCTTGCCTTTGAAAAGCTCTTTGGGATAACCCCTCCCAGAAGAGCTCGTCTTTTGCGCACGATTGTAAATGAAATGGCAAGAATTTCCAGTCATCAACTTTGGTTAGCTACTCATGCTTTGGATATTGGCGCTATGACAGTGTTTCTTTATTGCTTTCGAGATCGTGAGTGGTTATTAAATATTTTTGAGAAAATTTGTGGAGCACGGCTAACCCACTCCTATGTTAGAGTAGGAGGTGTTAGGCAAGATTTCACACAAGAAATAATAGATGAACTCTATAAGTTTACAGAGGAATTTCCCAAAAGAATTGTAGAATATGAGACTTTAATTGATGTGAATCGAATTTGGTTAAAAAGAACTAAGGGAATTGCAGTAGTATCCGCAGAAGAAGCAATTAATTTGGGATTAACTGGGCCCGTTTTAAGAGGTTCAGGAATTCCTTATGACATAAGAAAGGTTAGACCCTATGATGCTTATACTGAGGTTGAGTTTGAGGTGCCTGTGGGTCAAAATGGAGATACCTATGATAGATACCGTGTTAGAATGCAAGAGATGAGACAATCTAATTGGATTATAAAACAATGTTTAGATAAACTTAGTGAAACTATAGGTGAACCCATAGTTGCAGAAAATGCACCAGATTTGCTTATTCCGGAGAAAATAAGGGAGCCAGAGCCCAAACCACATCCCAAAAAGGGCTTTATCTTTACAGGTAAAGAAGTCCCAGTTGTACCACCAGGGGAGGCCTTTGCAAGTATTGAATCTCCTAAGGGGGAATTAGCGGTATATGTGGTAAGTGATGGTTCCAATAAGCCCTGGAGACTTAGGATTAGAACACCATCTTTTGTACATATTTCTGCCATACCTGCTTTAACTAAAGGACATATGATTGCGGATTTGATTGCTATTATAGGAACTTTGGATGTAGTTTTAGGCGATTGTGATAGATAAATAGTTTTTTTAAGATAGGGGAGGGGGGATGGAAGCTATTTTCAGCGCTGTCATCATATTGGGCTTAGGTCTTTTGCATGTAGCTTATCTTACTTATGCAGAGAGAAAGATTATTGCCAGGATGCAGCAAAGACTTGGACCTAATAGAGTTGGTCCAAGGGGTCTTCTTCAGCCCATTGCAGATGTTTTAAAACTTATTCAAAAAGAGGATATAATTCATCCCCAAGTTGATGGTCCTATATTTAGAGTAGCTCCACTTATTTCTCTGGTTTGTGCCGCAACTGGTCTTGCCTTAATTCCTCTTTGGAATAACTTTGTGTTAAGTAATTTAAATGTGGGTTTACTCTTTCTTTTAGCTTTGAGTTCTTTAGGGGCGTATGGAGTTATTTTATCAGGGTGGGCTTCAAACTCAAGGTATGCCTTTTTAGGGGCCTTGAGGTCAAGTGCCCAGGTTATTAGTTATGAAATTGCTATGTCTCTATCACTTTTATCAGTGGTAGTTATGGCAGGATCCTTTAATTTGCAAGATATAGTTAAGGCTCAAGTAGCATCACCTCTTAAAATTTATCTTATTCCTCAGATTGTTGCCTTTTTTGTATTTATGATTTCTGCCTTTGCTGAAACAAACAGAGTGCCCTTTGATTTACCTGAAGCAGAAACTGAGTTAGTAGCAGGATATTTTACTGAGTATAGTGGGATACGTTTTGCCCTTTTTTACCTTGCAGAGTATTTTGGTATGGTTGTGATGTGCGCCCTTGCAGTAACCTGTTTTCTTGGTGGTTATGCTGGACCCTTTGATATTCCAGGTGTACCCTTCTTTTGGTTTTTAATCAAGCTTTATTTTCTTTTATTTTTTTACATTTGGGTTAGAGCGACTCTTCCACGCTATAGGTATGACCAATTGATGGGTTTGGGCTGGAAGGTTTTAATACCTTTAGCCCTTGTGAATCTCTTTTTTACTGCTTTTTTCAAATTGTTATTTTGAGGAGGTTATTTTA
>JBKBMM010000010.1:0-14767 GCA_046295835.1 Caldimicrobium sp. | reverse complement strand
GCTTATTCACTTACAAATAAAGTTGCTATACTCTTTGGTAATGAACGCTTAGGCTTAAGTAATGAAGACCTCTTTTATTGTGATAAGGTCATAACTATTCCAACAACAGAAAAGGCTTCATTAAATCTTTCTCAAGCTGTAGTTATTGTACTTTATGAAATTTTTCAAAGTGGAAGTAAAATCCAGCTAAAAAAACCAGAACTTGCCACACAAAAAGAGATTAACACTATGTTTAAACTTATAGAAGCTACTCTAAAAGAGATTGATTACATACCTAACCAAAACTCTCTCCTTTGGCTAACAAATATTCGGAGATTTTTAACTTCTCGCGAACTTACTTCGCGAGAAGTTAAAATAATCATGGGATTTTGTAGACAACTACTTTGGGCCCTTGGAAAACCTCTTAACCTCTCCTTTGAAGAAGAGCAAGAGTCTCAAAATGGTAAGTCCTTGGAAACATATCAAAAAGATAAAGCTCAACCAGAGTAAATCCAACTCTTTCTAAAAGCAAGAGATCCCTTACCAAAGTTGGGGCATCACAGGAAATATAGAGAATTTTATCTCGAGCTACCTCTGGTAAAAACCTAATTAACTCTTTACAACCACCTCTTGGAGGATCAAGGATAATTAAATCGTATTTTGCACCTTCTCTTAGAGATTCATATAGGGCCTCCATGGCACTCATTTTTCTTAAATCAAGCTTACTATTTAGCCCGTTCTTTTCCGCTGTATAGAGAGCATCTTCAATGGCCCGAAGGTCTGTATCAACACCTAAAAACTCTTTAGCTGTAGGATAGCTCCGGACTATAGGAAATAAGAAATTTCCCATTCCTGAGTGAAGATCTAAGACTTTCTCTGCCCCCCTTGCTATCTCTGTGACCCTTTCCATAAGCAGTAAATTAATATCCCAGTTTGTCTGGGTAAAAACCCCAGGCTGCACATAGTAAATAAGGTTGTAAAGAGCAGGTTGAAGTCTTCTGCCCCCAAAAGCTACACCATCTGGAAAAGGTCCTTTAGGCCTTGCCCCCTTTTGAAGATAAAAAACACTTTTAAGAAGGCTAAGATTTAAAAGCTCTTTTAAATCCTCTTTCTTAGGCTCAAGAAGGGTCCAAAAAAGAAGAGTGACCTTCCTATCTAAAATAGAAACCTCCAATTTTATACGTTTACTGTAAAGGGATAAATTAAACCAAGCCGTACTACTATATAACTCCTTTAAAAGTTCATTAATAAGAGGCTCACTAATTACACATTCTTCTATTTTTAATACCTCATGAGATCTCCTCTTTACAAAACCCATTTTAAGAGATTGGTTTTCCACATGAAGCCTTAATCTATTCCGATAATAGTAGTCCTTGGGAGAAGGCATTACACCTTTTAAAGGGATTTCCTTTCTTTGGGCTTGTCTGTAAAATAACTCTCTAAGAATTTCTACTTT
Source organism: Caldimicrobium sp. (assembly GCA_046295835.1). Taxonomy (GTDB): domain Bacteria; phylum Desulfobacterota; class Thermodesulfobacteria; order Thermodesulfobacteriales; family Thermodesulfobacteriaceae; genus Caldimicrobium. The sequence goes on along the minus strand of JBKBMM010000010.1, from coordinate 13,332 downwards.
TATCTTTATTTCCTCTTGATAGCTAAGATGCTGAAAATGACATCCCCCACAGACTCCATAATATCTACAAAGTGGTTGCACCCTCGATGAGGCAGCCTCTATTACCTCCAAAAGCTCTCCTATAGCGTAATCCTTGTACTCTTCTTTAATTCCTACTTTTATTCTCTCCCCAGGAATTACATAGGGCACAAAAATCACTTTACCGTTTGAAAGCCTGGCTAAACCCTCTCCACCAAAGGTGATCTTTTCTACTTCAACTATTTCTTCTCTCATCTTTATGATGATCTCTTTCTAAATAAAAATTAAGCCAGGAAGAACTCTTATATAATTCCCAATTTCTGGGGGGTAAGTAGAAATTTTTGTTCGGATAAAAAAATTTTTTTAAGGCTTCTTTTGATGTAGCCCTTTCAAGAGCACTTACATAGTGACATTTTTTAAAAAAGGGATAAACCTCACAATACCCTGCTATGCTTCCCCCACAAGGTCCATTTAATAAATATTTTGCACACCCACTCTGAGGACAATAATAATTAAATTCCCAAAGAGTACAATCCCCACACTCTTGACAATTAAAAAGAAGTTTTTTTATAAAATACTCAAGATTGGTAAAATGTTTTTTACAAAAGGAAGAACTATCAATTCGCAAAAGAAGTTTTTTTATGAATTTATATAGAAAATTAGAGGGGTTGAAAAAAACTCTATGGATAAGTTCGTTAATGAAATAAGTTAAACTTCTTCTCCCCTTTAAGGAGAAGTCTAAATTATCTGTTAAGAAAGAAGTAAATTCTCTCCTTATAGTGCCATTGGGCGTATCAAGAACTACAATCCCATCAAATTTATCAATAAACTCCCCTCCTCTACCATCAAATTTTTGAAAGGTCTCTAAAAATTGAAATATTTTCCCATAATTTAAAGGAAATCCACAAAGATGAACTCCTTTATATCCTAAAAATTTTAGCACTGAAGCTATTTGGGCCAATAATTCAATATTTTTTTTCTCAAAATCTGAAGTTTTTTCCAATTCTTTTGAAATTTTTTCTGTTATTAAAATTCCTGGAATTTTGCCCTTTTTCACTAAATTTGCCAAAAAGGGAGTTAAGTAAAGAATACTTCCAAAAAGCGGTATGGTCTTAAATAAATTGTCTCCCTCAGTATCTTCCAGTGGATAATCTAAAAGATTTGAAAAAACTTTGAAGAAACCCTTCTCCTGTATAATTTTTAATTCCTTCCATTTATAAGGGAAAAAACCTACTTGTGTGATAATAAAATTTGCTCCAGATTTTATTTTTTTATATAGTTTTATATATTGCCAAAATAATTCTGCAGAAGTTAACTTAAAGGGATTAACCACAGCCCCTTTAAAAAAAGGAATACCTGGAAGTCTAATTCCCCCACCAGGAGCACCTTTGGGAAGCTCAATACCCCTCTCCATTTCGCTAATCATCTGAAGAAGGAGCACAGAGTCTAAATCAAAAACAGGCTTTGCCTTTCCTAAATAGCCATAAAAGGGATAATCTCCAGTGAGAACTAAAAGATTTCGCAGCCCTTCTCTATCTAAAGCCAAAAGTTCACTTTCAATTTGATTTCTATTTTTATCCTTACAAGAAAAGTGAATTATAGCTTCTAATCCTAAATCTTTTATAGTTTTACCAAGGGGTATAGGAGAAAGAGCAGGATGCCCCCCTGCATTGTCCGTGATGGAAAAGACTTGAAATATTTTATTCTGGGAACTTTCTTCCAAGAATTTAAGTATATCTTGGTAATGCCTAGTGCGCACACTCCTTCCAGGCACTAACTCAAATGTAAAAATGAAATCCTTTTCCTGAAGAAGCTTTTTAAATTCAGTAGCCATTAATTGCTTTTAAGGTAGTTGTATCTCCGATTTTTTAGTAATAGATCATAGATGACCTTAAAAATTATACCTCTTAGTTTTTGAGTTGCAAGAATATGCTAAATCTTAATGCCTTATACCCACACTTTTTAATTTCGATTTTGGTTAAGGGATTGACAAAATTCAAGCCCTCTTTGAGCCATAGTAAGATTTGGATCCAAGGCTAAGGCTTTACGGAAAAAGATTTCAGCAGGAGGAATAAAATTCATGGCCTTAAGACAATAGCCTGCATTAGCATAATCAACAGCTGAGGATGGGTCAAGCTCTGTTGCTCGCAAAAAAGCTCTTAAGGCATTCGAGTAATCTCCACTTTTATAGAAAGCCCTCCCAAGTAAATTATAAACCTCAGGTAACTCTCCCACCAAAATTGCCCTCTCGCATGTTTTTATCACCTTATCCCATTCTTCTCTCTTAAAATATGCATCAGCAAGATGGGTATAAATAGCCACTTGATCTGGCTCAGGCGGATTCAAACTTAACGCCCTCTCATAGGCAAAAATTGCCTCCTCAGCTTTTCCAAGCTCCTTTAAAATATTTCCATAATAAGCCCAAAGATAATATCTATCCTCAATCTCCTTAAGCATCTCCTCTAAAATCACTTTATTATCCTGCGGAGGCATATAAATGGGTAAAGTTCTTACCATCTGATATAAATAAGGGATTTTTGTCCTTTCTCTAAAAAGAATTCCTGGAATTACTGCATACACTGCTGGCAATCTAAGCTGTTCCTCTTCAAGATCAATAAGATAGATTTCATATCCAAGTTCTTTCATTTTCTCTGCTAAGGATTGAAGCTCTTCTACATGATCCTCAGCATATAAATTAGGAAGTTCATCTAAATTCTTTACACCATCATATTCAAGAACTACCTTAGCCTCCTCTAAGGTGGCAAACTTGGGAAGGCCACTTTCTACATATTTACCTTCTGTATCAAAATCCCCAGCAAGCTGAGCAACTTCAGTAAGAGCTCTTATTAAAGCACGTTCTGGGCTTGTGCCCGTACCAGCAGCATAAACAATTTCACTTCTTTCAGGATAAGTGGAAGGATCCATAGCCATTACTGCAATAGTAGGAACAGGCATCCCAAAAGTCATATCTCTAATCCAAACCTTAATTCCTAACCTCTCAAAACATTGTAGCAATTCCTCAGGTGCACCATTTATAGAGTCTCTATTTATTGCAGGCATGGGTCTATTTTTTCTTATGGAGAGAGCATTGGTATGCCTTTCTACGAGCTCACATATTGCCTGAACTGAGGCTTCAGGATAAGTATTCCCACCTGCAGAGCCATTATACTCATAGATTAACCAAAACCAATGAAAAGGAACATATTTAATCTCCTTTGTGCGCACCTCTAAAGCAGGCACAAAATAAAAAGGTACTCTTCTTAAAAATCTCTTTGCAATCTCCTTAGATTTTGCATCTTCCTCATCTTCCACAGAACTTAAAAAAATATCCCAGGACATAGCCTTTTCTTTAAGCTCTTCAAAAGTAGTATACATCCCTTTTCTATGAACCTCCTTATAATAGCGAAAGAGAGAAAATCTCTCAACTAACTCCATTAAAGCACTTGCCTGAGAGAGGATATCGCTGGCACCTTTTCCCATTTGCTTAAAGTTACCTGTTACAGAAGTTCCATCAACATCATAAAGACTTATATAAACGGGAATACCCAATCTTCCTTGGTCAATTCTTTTAAGTCCTTTAAAAACTCTCATCTGACAACTCTTTAATCTTTCCTCAACAAGCTTAATTGTCTCTTCAGGAAATAAAGCTTTGTCAGCTATTACCTTCTTAGAAGAAGTAAAAAATTTTTTTATAAGGCTCTCACTCATAGCAAAACCTCCTAATTACTCTTTTCTCTTTCTTTATTTAAGTCTCAAGCCTACAAAGGCTATTAAACCCTTTATTATTGAGAAAGCAAACATCGATAAAATAATAAAGTAAAGAATATATTAATTAATTTTTAAAAAAAGTCAAGAACTCTAAAGTATATATTAAACTTTGCTTTAGCATTTTCAATCCCTGCTTAAGCAGGGGAGAGATTTTAAAAGAGAGAAATGGAGATGAGGGGATTTGAACCCCCGACCTCCGGAGTGCGATTCCGGCGCTCTCCCACTGAGCTACATCCCCAAGCTTTTAGGCTTGAGCTGTAAGTTTTGCCTTTGCTTGATTTAATTTGGCAAAAAGTTTAGATATCTTATTTGCTGCCTTGTTCTTATGAAAAATCCCTTTACTTACTCCTTTGTGCAGTAAGCTTTGTGCCCTCTTTAATTGTAATTCTGATTTCTCTAAATCTCCAGCTTCTAAATAGTTAAGAAATTTCTTAATCTCGGTCTTAACTCTACTCTTGAACATACGATTCCGCATTCTTCTTTTTTCACTTTGCTTTAAAGCCTTTTTAGCTGATTTGTGATGTGGCACCTTTTCCCCTCCTTATAATAACTTGGTTCTTTATTATAAGTAACATTGTTATAAAATTTGCTATAAATTTAATCCCTTTTTAATTATTGTCAACTTCTAAATAAAATGGTATATTCCTCTTTGATACTATGGATGTAAAAAGAATTGAAGTTACTTTAAAACCTGGCATTAGGGATAATCATTCTACTAAAATCTTAAAAAAAATCAAAAGGGATCTAAACCTTACCCTTCAAGATCTCAAATTTGTTAGAGTTTATTTGGTTGAGGGAAATTTTTCTGAGGAGATAATTTCACTATTTGCACAATCAGCCCTATGTGATCCTGTGATAGAGGTTTATTCTGTAGATGAGCCCCTTTGGAGAAAATTTCAGCTCACCTTTGATTGGGCTTTAGAAATAGGTTTTCGTCCGGGGGTTACAGACAATGAAGGCAAAGTAGCAGAGGAGGCTCTAAGCTACCTTTTAGAGAGGCCCCTTGAACCTACTACAGAAGGGGTCTATTTTGCCAAACTCCTGTTAATAACTGGAAACATATCAAGAGAAAGCGTGGAAAAGATTGCCAAAGATCTTTTAGCTAATGAGCTTATTGAAAGATGGTTTATTCTTTCAAAAGAGGAAGCACAAAACCAATGGTTTTCTTATCCACCACCAAGAGTTACAGAATACTTCCCACCACTTGTTGAGACCTTTGATCTTTCAGAACTTTCAGAGGAAGAGCTACTTAAACTTTCTAAAGACAGGCTCCTTGCCTTAAATTTAGAAGAAATGAAGGCCATAGCTGAATTTTATAGCAAAGAAGATTTTATTAAAACACGAGAAAAATATGGTCTTTCTAAAGAAATTACTGATGTAGAATTAGAAAGTATTGCTCAAACTTGGTCTGAACATTGTAAACACAAAATTTTTAATGCCAAAATTTTTTATAAAGATCTTGAAAGTAATTATAGTGAAGAAATAGACAGCCTTTTTAAAAGTTATATAAAAAAAGTTACTGAAGAAATACGGAGGGTAAAGGGAGCAAGAGACTTTTGTTTATCTGTCTTTGTTGATAATGCAGGAGTAATTAAGCTTGATGAAAAATGGGCCCTTGCCTTTAAAGTGGAAACCCACAATAGTCCTTCTGCCCTTGACCCCTATGGGGGGGCCTTAACAGGAATTGTGGGAGTAAATAGAGATCCTTTAGGGACTGGGAAGGGAGCTAAATTAATTTTTAACACTGATGTCTTTGCCTTTGCTCCACCAAACTGGGATAACCCTTTGCCCCCCAGAATTCTTCATCCAAAAAGAATTTTTGAAGGTGTTAGAGAAGGAGTGGAACATGGAGGAAATCAAAGTGGTATTCCCACAGTAAATGGTTCTATTGTTTTTGATCCCAGATTTTTAGGAAAACCTTTAGTTTTTTGTGGAACAGGAGGCCTTATTCCTATTGAGGTTGCAGGATCTCCTGGGTGGGAAAAAAGGGCTCATCCTGGAGATATTGTAGTAATGGTAGGTGGTAAAATTGGTAAAGATGGGATTCATGGAGCAACCTTTTCATCAGAGGCTCTTCATGAAGGCTCTCCAGCAACAGCTGTACAAATAGGTGATCCTATAACGCAAAAAAAGATGCTGGATTTTCTTCTTAAAGCAAGAGATCTTGGCCTATACAACTCTATTACGGATAATGGTGCAGGAGGACTTTCTTCCTCGGTTGGAGAAATGGCAAGAGAGGCAGGTGGCGCTGAGATTGATTTAGCTAAAGCTCCATTAAAATACCCTGGATTAAAACCCTGGGAAATTTTAGTCTCTGAGAGCCAAGAGAGAATGACTTTAGCTGTACCACCAGATAAATTACAAAAATTTTTATCTTTGGCAAAGAAAATGGGAGTTCTTGCAACCCCCTTAGGCAAATTTACAGATTCAGGATATTTTCATGTGCTTTATGAAGGAAAAACAGTAGCACTTTTACCTCTTGAATTTTTACATGAAGGTGTTCCACAATTAAAACTTGTGGCAGAATGGAAAAAGCCTAATTATAAAGAAAAAGTTGATGTGCCCTATCCTGAAGACTTTAGCGAAATACTTAAAAGTCTTTTAAAGAGTTATAACATTTGCTCTAAGGAATACGTAGTCCGGCAATATGATCATGAAGTACAAGGCAAAAGTGTTATTAAACCTCTTTGTGGAATAAATGAAGATGGGCCAAGTGATGCTGCGGTTTTAAGATATGATTTCCAAAGTTATGCAGGTATAGTTATCTCCCATGGGATTTGTCCAAAGTTTTCTGATTATGATACTTATTATATGGCAGCTAACGCTATAGATGAGGCTGTGCGTAATGCTGTTTGTGTAGGTGGAGATATTGAATACATGGCAGGGCTTGATAATTTTTGCTGGTGTGACCCTATTGAAAGTGAAAAAAATCCTGATGGAAAATACAAGCTTGCACAATTAGTAAGAGCTGTAAAGGCCCTTTATGAATATACCCAAAACTATGGCATACCTTGTATCTCAGGAAAGGACTCTATGAAAAATGACTATCTTATGTCCCTTGGGCTTTCTCCTCATAAGGAAAATCCCTACAAAGTTGGACAAATCTTACCTGATGGAAGCTTAAAAATATCAATCCCCCCCACGCTCCTTTTCTCTGTAGTTTCTAAAATTCCTGATGTAAGATTAGCCCAAACCATGGATATCAAAAGGCCCAATGCCCTTCTCTATCTACTTGGCGAAACCTCAGAAGAATTAGGAGGATCTGAATATTTTAGGCTTTTAAATATTTATGGGGGACGAGTCCCCAAACCTAAGGCTAATCTTAATAAAAAATTATATTTGAGACTTAGAGAGGCAATTTATCAAAGGTTAGTAGATTCTGCCCATGATCTTTCAGATGGAGGCTTAGGGGTTGCTCTTGCAGAAAAGGCCTTTTCTGGTGGCTTTGGAGTTTTCGTTGATCTTTCCGCTATCCCCTTTGAAGGAGAAAGAAGAGAAGATTTTATTTTGTTTTCTGAAAGTGCTGGGAGAATTTTAGTTACTGTTGAAAAAACTAAGAGAAAAGATTTTGAATCTCTTTTTCAAGGGCTTCCTCATTATCTTATTGGCGAAACCCTTGCAGAGCCCTATTTAAAAATAAAAGGACTCAATGGAAAAATTATTTTATCTGTTAATATTTGGGAGTTAAAAAAGGCCTGGCAAGAACCCTTTAAGGATTGGTAAAAATGCTTAGAGTACTTACTTACCCTTCAAAAAAGGCTTCTAAATATCTAAAGAAGCTTTTGCAAAGAATAGATGAGTATCCCTTAAAACTTGAAAGATATGTGAAAAAAATTGGTTTAGAAGTAAAGAAAAGAAGAGATCTTGCTCTTCTTGAGTACACATATAAATTTGATGGTGTAAAACTTAATAAGGAAGAGCTAAAGGTTAAAGAGGAAGAAATAGAGAAGGCTTACTCTCAAATCGATAGATCTCTTTTTGAGGCCATTAAATTAGCTATAAAAAAGGTAAAAAGTTTTCATGAAAAGTCACTTCCAATTAGTTGGTTTTCTGAAGAGGAAGGTATATTTCTTGGGCAACTTGTTAGACCTATAGAGAAAGCGGGGCTTTATATTCCCGGTGGAAAGGGTGGAGAAACTCCTCTAATTTCTACAGTTATTATGACTGCAGTGCCTGCAAAGATAGCTGGTGTAAAAAAGGTAATCATGGTCTCTCCTCCAAGAAAAGACAAGTCTCTCCATCCAGCTTTATTAGTAGCTGCTAAGGAAGCAGGAGTTGATGAAATTTATAAAATAGGGGGTCCTTGGAGTATTTTTGCTTTAGCCTATGGGACGGAAAGTCTTCCTAAGGTAGATATTATTTGCGGCCCAGGAAATATTTATGTTACTTTAGCTAAAAAATTAGTAGCCTTTGAGGTAGCCATAGATTTTTTAGCTGGTCCCTCAGAGGTGTTAATTATAGCTGACGAGAGTGCACCGCCAGAATGTATAGTATGGGACATGCTTGCACAAGCAGAACATGACCCTATGAGTTTAAGCCTTCTTATAACCCCATCTAAACCTTTAATAAAAGAAGTACAAAAACTTTTACCTATTGCTTTAGAAAAAGGCTATAGAAAAGAAATAGCAGAAACTTCTTTAAAAAATAGAGGAGCCTTAATTAAGGTGGAGACTTTGGAAGAAGCCTTTGACCTTGCCAATGAAATTGCTCCTGAGCACTTGGAACTAATGCTTGAGAATCCCATGAGTTACCTACCTTTGGTAAAAAATGCTGGAGCTGTCTTCTTAGGTGCTAATACCCCTGAGGCGATAGGAGATTACATAGCAGGCCCTAATCATGTACTTCCTACAATGGGTTTAGCCAGATTTGCAAGTTCACTTTCTGCAGAAAAATTTTTAAAGAAAATAAATTTTATCCACTACACTAAGGAGGCTTTAATAAAAGAAGCTGAGCCTGTAATCACCTTAGCCTTAGCTGAGAATCTCCCCTCCCATGCAGAAGCGGTTAAAATAAGGGTTAAAAATTGATCCAATCAGGAGGTGGAGATGAGAGAACTTTGCGATCCTTTAGAATTTACTGAAGAAATTCTCGAAGATATTGAAACCGAAATTGAAACTTTGGGACCTGCCAAAATTCCTAATCCTTCAAATCTTCCTCATCAATGCTTTGTTAGTGACGAACATAAAGTTAGTTTAAGAGTAAATTACAAGTATCTTTATGATACTATTTCACAGAACAAAATCCCTCCTACCCTTGAGCTTGCAGGACCAAGACCATATATATATTTTGATCCCTCTAAGGTAAAGGCAGGAATAGTAACTTGTGGGGGGCTTTGTCCTGGAATTAATGATGTAATTAGAAGCATTGTTATGACCCTTTATTATTCTTATGGAGTAGACAAAATTATAGGTTTTAAATATGGACTACAGGGCTTTATTTCTAAGTATAGGCATCCTATAATAGAGTTGACTCCTGAGGTAGTAAAGGATATTCATGCTATGGGAGGTACTTTTCTTGGTACTTCCCGTGGTCATCAACCCATTGAAGAAATTGTAGATACCTTAGAGAGATTAAATGTTCAGATCCTTTTTATGATCGGAGGAGATGGCACCTTTCGGGCTGCTAATAAGATTACTGAAGAGATAAAAAAAAGAGGCTTAAAGATTGCTGTAGTTGCTATTCCTAAAACTATTGATAATGATATTTGGCTTGTTTCAAAGACCTTTGGATTTGATACCGCCGTAGAAAAGGCCTGTGAAGCTATACGCTGTGCCCATACTGAAGCCATTGCTGTCCCATACGGAATAGGCTTAGTAAAACTTATGGGTAGGCATTCAGGCTTTATAGCAGCAGCTGCTACCCTTGCCACCAAAGAAGTAAATTTTTGCTTAGTACCTGAAATGGATTTTGATTTAGAAGGACCTCAAGGATTCTTAGCTCAACTTGAACAAAGACTCCTTACAAGAAAACATGCAGTAATTGTAGTTGCTGAAGGAGCAGGACAAAAATATGTTATAAAGGATCCACCTGAATATGATGCCTCTGGAAATATAAAATTAGGTGATATAGGCAAGTTCTTAAAGGAAAAAATTGAAGCCTATTTTAAAGAAAAAGGTATAGAGGTTGTGATTAGATACATTGATCCCAGTTATATTATAAGAAGTGTGCCTGCAAATGTGGAGGATCGCATTTATTGCGGATTTCTTGGACAATATGCTGTTCATGCGGGGATGGCAGGAAAAACTGGACTAATGATAAGCTATTTAAATGAACAATTTGTTCATATACCCCTTAAAGAGGTGGTCAAAAAGAGAAAACAGATAAATTTAAAAAGTAGATTTTGGCTCTCTGTCCTTGAATCTACAGGACAAAGAGAAATGAAAAATCATCCATGAACCAAGTAAATCGCTATTTTTTATTCATAAGTATATTTATTTTTACCCTTCTTGGTCTTTATTTTTTACAAAACTATCTTTCACCCATAGAAAAGATTAGTTATTACGAGTTTAAAGTTTTGGTTAAAAAAGATCAGGTAGAGGACCTTGTTATTAAGAAAAATGAAATATCAGGGAAATTCAAAGAGGGTGCCTCAAAAACCTTATATGAATTAAGGCAAAAACCTATAAAATTACCGCCCTACTTTAAAACAGCCAAAGCTGATGATCCAGAGTTAATAAAACTTCTTGAGGAGAAGGGGATTAATTTTGAGATAAAGCCTGAAGCCACCTTTTGGCTTACCCTTTTCTCATGGGTTGCTCCTATTCTACTACTTATACTTTTTTGGATATTTATTTTTAGAAGGTTTGTCTCTTCTGATACAGGTATTATGTCTGTAGGGAAAAGTAAGGCGCGCATCTATGTAGAGAATGAAATAAAAGTTACCTTTCAGGATGTTGCAGGAGTTGATGAGGCAGTAGAGGAACTTAAAGAAATTATTGAATTCTTAAAATATCCTCAAAAATTTGTTAGACTTGGGGCCAAAATACCTAAAGGGGTTTTATTAGTAGGTCCACCTGGTACTGGTAAAACACTTTTAGCCAAAGCTGTAGCAGGTGAAGCAGGAGTTCCCTTTATTTCTATTTCAGGATCCTCTTTTGTAGAAATGTTTGTAGGAGTTGGAGCAGCAAGAGTAAGAGATCTCTTTGCTCAAGCAGAAAAAATGGCACCCTGCATAATTTTTATTGATGAAATTGATGCGGTTGGAAGAATTAGAGGGATCTCTCCAGCAGGCGGAACTGAAGAAAGAGAACATACCCTAACACAACTTCTCACTGAAATGGATGGATTTGATCCCAAAAAAGGGGTAATTATTATTGCAGCTACTAATCGTCCTGAAATACTTGACCCAGCACTTCTTAGACCAGGAAGATTTGATAGAGTGGTAGTAGTTGATAGACCTGATCTAAAGGGTAGAGAAGCCATCTTGCGAATTCATACAAGGAATATAAGACTTGCAGAAGATGTAGATCTAAAGGTAATTGCGGCAAGAACTCCAGGAATGGTAGGAGCTGATTTGGCAAATATTGTTAATGAAGCCGCTCTTCTTGCCGCAAGAAAAGGTAAAAGCGCAGTAGAAATGGAAGATTTTGAAGAAGCAATAGATAGAATTATTGCAGGACTTGCTAAAAAGAGCAGATATCTATCTCCAGAAGAGAAAAAGAGAATAGCCTATCACGAAGCAGGCCACGCTATTGTTGCCTCAGTACTTACGCCAAAAGAACGTGTGCATAGAGTATCTATAATCCCAAGAGGTGTTGCTGCTTTAGGATATACCCTACAACTTCCTGAAGAAGAAAAGTATCTTTACACAAAAGAGGAACTTTTAGCTAAAATTTCTGTACTTTTTGGAGGAAGAGTGGCAGAAGAGCTTATTTTTGGAGAAATCTCTACAGGTGCACAAAATGATTTAGAAAAAGCCACGGAAATAGCTCGGGCTATGGTGATGGATTACGGTATGAGTGATATTCTTGGACCTCAAACCTTCAGAAAAAGAGAGGCCCTATTTTTAGATCTCCCCTTCAGAGAAAGAGAGCTCATTTCAGAAAAAACAGCCATTCTTTTAGATGAAGAGATTGCTAAAATTCTCAAAGTTTGCTATGATAGAGCTAAAGGGATAATAGAAGAGCGCAAAGAAAAATTAGAAATATTGGTGGAAAAACTTTTGCAGAAAGAAGTTCTGGAAGGCGAAGAATTAGCAAAAATTTTATATGATGAGGAAAAAGGAGGATTTTAATGAAAATTTTTTTCAATATCTTATTCTTTTTATTCCTGATCTTCCCTTCTTCTCTTCTTCAGGCTCAAGACATTCCTAAAATTCTTGAAGATATTAAAAAAGACTATCAACCTCTTTCGGCTTTACTTATTGGGTTGGAGGGCAATGAAGTAATCCTGGATAAAGGAAGAAGCCATGGAGTAAAACCTAAGGACATATTTGTCATTTATAAAAAGGTAAAAAAGATTGTTCATCCAGAGACCAAAGAAAGTCTTGGCTATCTGAAAGAGCCAATTGGAAAGATTGAAATCTTAAGAGTGGATGAAAACTTTGCTACAGGAAGAATCCTCTCTAAAAAAGAGGAAATCCCTGTGCCTACTCCGGTTAAAAGAAATACAGATTTAAGAATTTTAATTCTACCAGAAGGAGCAACTCTTTCAGAGGAGATTTTCTATACCTTAAAAAATCTATTACCTGAAAGTGAAATCTTCTTTGAACCAAAGCTTAGTTTTCAACAATTAAGCTCTGCTGAGCTTTTTGCCCGAAAAATAGATCTTCTCTTTGTAGTAGGCGAGGGATTTATCAAGGTCTATAACAGTTATTTAGATCTCATTAGAGCCTATGGAAGTCCCTATTATCCTAAAGAGCCCTCAAAGGAAGTTGCCTTAAAAGGTCCCTCTATATCACCTACTCCACAACCCTCATCACTTAGTCTTTTTAATATTTCTCAAATAAATCTTATAGGAAAAATGCCAGGTGAGGTGCTACAAGTAGAAATAGCTGATATTAATGGGGATGGCATAAAGGAAATGGTATATTTTACTAAAGAGGGGCTTTTTGTAGTCCAGATAAGAGGCGCTCTACTTGCCCATTACAAGCCAGAAAGGGGTGAAATCCTATCCTTTTCTGTAGGACCTTCAGGTTGGGTAGCACTTAATATTTATGAAAAAAACCTTGGAATGAGAAGTGAAGTCCTAAAATTTACCCCTCAGGGGTTTCAACCTGTGATAAAGAACTTAAATCTTATTCTTCAATTTGTGGATTTTGCAGGAACTGGTGAAAGAGATACTCTTCTTGCTCAAACCTTTGATAGTGAAACCTTTTTTGGCAAGGAGGTTTATATAGTTAAAAGGGAAGGAAATTCTCTAAAATATGTGCAGAAAATAGAAATTCCTGAAAACTTTAAGCTTATAGGGGCTGATTTTGCTGATTTAGATGGAGATGGAATTAGAGAACTCCTTGGTTATCTTCCAGAGGGTAGGCTTGGCATATACAAAGATACTAAATTAGTTTATTCAACTCCTTTTCCTGTAACAAAACATTTTTACCAACTT